>CAZCZX010000144.1:0-7362 GCA_964503095.1 uncultured Sangeribacter sp. | reverse complement strand
ATAATTAATAATGCAGAATATGCTACGCAATATCTAAATTATGCATTATGAATTATGCATTATGAATTAGAGTAGCTTTCCGACTATTGAAAACGCTCCGCGAAGTCCGTGCTTAGTCCAATGATAGGCAAAGCGGATGAGCGGGCGTTTTATTTTTGGAACCTCTGATAAGGCTTGCTCATATAATGGACGGGCAACTTCTTCATGACCTTCTTTGTAATAATCAGCAGCCAGAATTGCCCTTCGATAACTTACTATATTGTGAAGACGATTTTTGTCATTCCTGCCACTCCCAGATATTGACTCATCCATACCATCAAGCGCTAATTCCCACTTTCCTCGCTTCTCATAGAATGATGTGCCTGAAATACTCACCTCCTGCGGAAAGACTTCAGCCAACGGAACTTTAATCGATATTACCTTAGGAGAGTCTAACAGAAGACGTACACCAGTCTCCAAATCGTCCCAACAAGTATACTTTCCATTCCAACCACCACAAGCACGGATGACATCTGTCTTTACAGCGTAGCCAAGTGTGCAGAAAATAGCATGGACCATATGGCGCTCCAGCAAATTGCCTGATATTGCATGAGTCAGACGATCTCCAGACTTTGTATGCACAAGCAAAGGCCATGCGACAGCTTCGGCAGAAGTATCTTTTCTCCAAGCATCCATAATCGTAGATATGGCATTAGGAAGCATCATATCATCTGAATCAAAAAACATGACTTTATCTGTCTTAACTTTTCCAAGACCAGCGTCGCGCGCATATGCCGCTCCACGTCTTGATTCCGATAGCAACTCTAAGGTAAGGTCGGCTTCAGAATTTAAGTTCATCCACTGAGCCACGTTAGACATAGTCTCATCAGTAGACGCATTATCCACTACTATAATATGCAAAGGTCTATATGTCTGGGATTTCAAACTTTCCAGACATCTCACGACTAACTTCGGACGGTTATAAACCGGAACCACAATTGTCATGCCCTCGTTATGATGGACTGTTGATTCCATGCTATTTTAACGATAAGTAAGCATTAAAAATTGAAAATAACTTGCAAAAAATATGAGAATTTGTTAATTTTGTGATGTAAAGAAGAAATACCCATTCATACCTAAAATGAAGAAAATGAAGATACTGATGCTTGGCGACTATTCCAACCTTCATGCCTGTCTTGCTAAAGAACTCAGGAAGAGAGGGCATGAAGTGACGCTTGTGTCTGACAAGGGAGGATATATGAGGACTGAAGCAGACGTAGAGATGCGTCGCAGTCCCGGGATATTTGGAAGCTTTGCATATCTTTATCGGGTGATGGCTACCTTGCCATCTTGGGCGGGTTATGACGTAGTTCAATTAATCAATCCTCAGTTTTTGAGCTTAAAGCCAGGGAAATTGAAGTTGATCTTCGATATTCTGAAAAAAAATAACCGATCGGTATTTCTGACTCTTTGTGGCAATGACCATTTCTTTGTGAAAGATTGTGTTGATTCTGACATTTTCAGGTTTTCTGAATTCAGGATAGGGAAAGATAAGGCTCCTCTCGTAATGTGCGATCCAATGCGAGAAGCAGGATGGCTAATACCTGCACATGCTGATTATACCCAACACCTCTACGACAATATTGACGGGGCCATGTCGACTCTGCCGGAATATGACATGTCGGCCAGGTGCCATATGAATCCAGAGAAACTCATATTTACCAATCTTCCAATTTCACTTGACAGCCTTGAATATACACCCATAAATCTTGATGGACCTATACGCGTGATGATTGGGATGCGAGAGGGAATGGAGATTCAAAAAGGGACAGCAAAGTTGCTCGACATATGCAATGAGTTGGAGAAGGAGATGAATGGACTTTTCGAGGTGAGAGTTGTGAAGAATCTCCCACTTACTGACTATATCAACGAACTTCACAATAGCCATATAGTAATCGATCAACTGTATTCTTATTCTCCGGGAATGAACGCTCTTCAGACTATGGCTTTAGGAAGAATTAGCGCATCCGGGGGGCAGCCGGAATATTACGAATATTTAGGAGAATCCGAACAACCGATATTCTGCCTAACTCCTCTTGAAGATGCTGAAACTATCAAAAAGAGGCTGAAAGAATTAATTCTTGACAAGGAACGTCTGAAATCGATGTCTGAAAAAGGACGACGCCTCGTAGAAAAGCATAATAATGTCGAAAAAGTAGCATCCCTTTTTGAAGAGCATTGGCAAAAACAGATCAATAACACGGAAACTCATGGAAAAGATTAATTCCCCAAAGCAACCTAAGTTGCAAGTGATGATCTGCACATATGGCAAGGATGGTCTTCAAAGAGTCGCGAAGGCCTCGCATCCAAGACTGGAGGGAGTGGAATATCTTGTCTGCATTCAGAATCCTGATTCTGAAGAAATTGAAGTACCCGATAAACTCACAAGAGAAGATTTTCATCTTATCACCACACAAACCAAGGGTCTATCAGTCAATCGGAACATTGCCCTTTCCCACGCAAAAGCACCTTTACTACTTATCAGCGACGACGATGCCGACTATACAACTGAAGGACTCAGGACTGTGATCGATTCATTTAAAAAAAATCCTGAAATTGACATCATCTCATTCCAATATGATTCAGTTTCCTCACGAAAGTTTTATCCAAAGGAATCAGTAAATATATCTCACCCGCCCAAAGGATATTATATTTCTTCTATAGAAATTGCCATGCGAAGAGAATCAGTGCAGGGTAAGATATGGTTTAATGAGAATTTTGGTATTGGAGCCATATTCCCTTCAGGAGAAGAAGATTTATTCGTGAAAGATTGTCTTGACCGTGGACTTAAAGGAATCTTCATTCCAAAGACGATAGTACGCCATGACGGCACTACTACGTCCGAACGAAACAACATGCTTCCCACACGTCCACAGACGAAAGGTGCCGTTTTCTTGCGCTTGCATCCACATCAGTGGCTTATGCGCATGATTGCGCATGCCATTAGAGAAATACCATTGTGGAGGAAAGGAATCGTACCATCACCTCTTTCCTATTGCATCAATTGGCTTAAAGGGGCAGCCAAAGCCAAAAAAGCCCATGTTTTCCCCACTCCCGACTACTCACTAAAATATCTAAGTAATGACCGAATCGGATAAAAAAAACTTCTTTTCAATCATACTCCCAATCTATAATGCAGAGAAATATCTCCCAGAGTGTTTGCAATGCATTATAGACCAAAACTTTCATGATTGGGAAGCCATTATTGTTGATGATGGGTCAACAGACAGTTCTTATACCATAGCTGAAGAATATTGCAAATCCGATAAACGCATTCGAGTATACCAACTAAAAGAAAATTCCGGAGGAGCATTTGAGCCTCGCTTATATGCAGCCAAACACTCTAACGGAGAATATATTGTAACGATTGATGCCGATGATACAGTATCAAAAGATTTTCTTCTGTCTTATTACAATACCATCTCAACAGAAAATGCAGATTTAGTTATTTCAGAAATGTGGCGGCTTCAAGGCTCTACCTCTTATAAGATACTTCCTTCTCCTGAGATAAACACATCTGAAATATGGAATGGTCAAGATCTCGTGGCGCATACACTTTGCAAATGGGAAATCTCAATGGCTGGATTTGGCGTGAGACGCGACATCTATCTCAAGGCATACCAAAAGATCGGCAAAGATGACAAAAAGTCTATATTTGCCGATGAACTTCTCTCCAGATGGATACTTTTCTTATCAAAGCGAGTTTGCTTATGCTCCGCCAAGTATTACTATCGATATAATAGTGAGTCTGTGACCAATATTAATTTTTCGCGATTTATTGATAGCAAAATCAGAACTTGCGACAGTTTGATATCGATGACATCAGCCACATTTGGGAAAGACTCGAGCACATATTTCCGTGCCCTCGAAAATAAACTTTATTCCATGGTAGATCTTCTTAGACTAATCAACCATAGCAAAATTACTTCTGAGCAGCAAGCCTCCTACATGAAGAAAATTTCATCTTCAATGAAAGATTTTGATTTGGCAAAATTAAAAGGGAAAACCAGCCCGCGATATTATGCCCTTATGCATCTTCCTCTTCCTTTTGCACGAATTGCGCTAAAAATCATCGACCCATTATTCGGAAAATAAAATGGCATCTGAGAACTCATATAAAAACATATTGAAAGGGACCTCCATGTTTGGTGGCATCCAGGTGTTTCAGATCCTAATAAACTGGGCTCGGGGAAAGTGTGTGGCTGTACTATTAGGGACGGAAGGAATGGGCATCTCAGCTTTATTCACATCCTCATCCAATACTCTTCAAAAATTCGCTTCCCTCGGACTGAATCTTGCGATTGTCAGGGAGATGGCTGACGCATCAAATGATAAGGAATCACTTTCTAATCTCACAAGCATTGCTCTTAAAATCCTGACAGCGACTTCTCTACTGGGTGCAATCATCTGCATCCTGTTTGCTAATCCCCTCAGTAAGATCACATTTGGAACGTCAGACATGGCCTATCAATTCATGCTCCTTGGCATAGCGGTGGCATTCGGCATCGCAGGCACCGGAATTCTCTCCATGCTTCAAGGTCTTCATGAAGTGAAACGTTTGTCAAAAGCATCTATAGTAGGAGGTCTCACGGGTCTTTTAGTCGGAGTGCCTCTCTATTACTTTTACGGTACTAAAGGAATTGTTCCCGCCATGATAGCCCTATCAGTGGCTATGTTTCTTTTTTATTATATCTCACTTCGCAAAACAGTAGAGAGGAAGCCATTTCAATTCTCTCTCAAGGAACATATGCCCCTCATAAAGCGCCTTTTTGCTATGGGTATAATACTCATGGCGAGTGATCTAATTGGCACATTAGTGACATACGGAATCAATCTTTTCGTAAGAACATTTGGATCCTGCAATGATGTGGGTCTTTATCAAGCAGCAAATTCAGCAACAGCACAATATTCAGGGATGGTTTTCGCGGCAATGGCTATGGACTATTTTCCAAGGCTTACAAAAGCGGCTTCCGACAATAAACTAATGCACACAATTGTGAATCGGCAGTCTGAAATAGTATCCCTGATAATCACGCCGGCTGCCTGCCTGCTTATTCTCACAGCCCCAATAATAATTCAGGTACTGTTCACTAAAGAATTTGACCCAATTTTGCCTCTCATGAGATGGATGGGATTAGGTATTATGCTGAGGGCATTACATGTGCCATTGGCGTATATCACTTTTGCGAAAGGGAATAAAAGGGTTTTCTTCTATTTAGAGGGTCTTTTCGGCAATATCCTCACTTTAATATTGAGCTGCATAGGTTTTTATTTCTTCGGACTCATAGGCTTAGGCTATGCTTTCGTTGCCGATAATGCTATTTGCATAATAGTCTATTATAGTGTCAACAGGAAGCTTTATGGATTCGATTTCACCCGTGCATCACTCTCCAACATGATGGTTGCATTATTAATCACATTGATTTGCTTTTTAACATCTTTAATCAATGCTCTTTCTTTGTCATACTCTTGCATGAGTGTGGCTTTCCTAATTTCTCTCGCATGGGGAGGAATAAATCTTAAACATAAGTTAAAATCAAAGGATGATTCTGAATTGGAATAATATGAAACTTAAAGCCCACCGACCGACAACTGGAGAATGGTATCTTATTGCCATATTTCTAACTCTTTTCATCCAGTTTCTTTACTTTGGGATTTCACTTCAACTCAATTATATTTCGCTACCTTTCAAGATAAGTTCTGCTCTCGTTGACAGTTCTGTCATTGCTATTCTTTGCATGCTTTTGAAAGGGAAATGGAGATATATTGCCATTCCTATTCCATTTATAGTCTCCATTTTATTATGGGCAAATTTGCTATATTTCCGCAATTTCGGCGATTTAATTCAGGCTTCCAGTTATATAAAGGCTGATGTCTCTGATCCTACAGTAGTGGGTGGCGCAATGTCTTCAATAAAATGGACCGACATTGTATTCATCCTCCTCCCATTCCTGCCATTGGCATTCGCTATAGCAGAAAGGAAACATTTGCCAAAGTCTCCAATCAGATCATTTTGGAGATGGAGCATGGCAGCAATCTTAGTGGTATCTTTGTCATTCTCTTATATCGGCACAATCCGAAGAGTCAAACTTCATAATAATCTGAATTCTTATAAACAAGTGCCAGAAATATTATTTGCGAAGGAGACCACGAGATGGAGCGAAAATTATGAAATGCATCATTTCATCGGATATATTGTAAAATGTATTGGCCATTTTGGAGAAATAGGCATAGAACTATCACCATCAGATATTGCAATGATGAAAAGCCGCATTTTAGCTCATTCTGAGCAAAGAGCAGACATCAATACAGCAAAAATTCTTTCTTCCGGTAAAGGTAAAAATCTGATAATGATTATTGTTGAGTCACTGCCCTTCAAAGTGTTTGAAATGGAGGAGTGTGATGTAATGATGCCCGAGATGAAAAAACTTGTCAACGACTCAACAACAATCGTTAGTAAAAGTAAAATTCTTGCCGATTATGGTCGCTCTTCAGATGCCCAATTCATATATAACACCGGGCTACTTCCATTAAGAACTGAAGCTTTAGTTGAATTCTATGCCTTGAATGATTACCCTTCTCTTGCAAAAGCGCTACCCTACTCATCAATGGAAATTATAGGTGAGAATAAAAAGCTGTGGTTTCATTCACTCACCACTTTGAGCTATGGTTTTGAAAGTCTGAAAGATAACATAGCACCTTCAGGAATAAATCAAGACAGTGTAATATTCAATGAAGCAAAAAAAGAGATTCCGATGCTGAAATCTCCTTTTTATCTTTTCATCACCACAATCTCAATGCATGACCCATATGATGAGTCTAAAGTGACACCCATATCCAACTCACTTCCAATATCTACTGAGGATACACGAGATGCTGAATATTTTCAAAGACTGCGCCATTTCGATAAGTGCCTTGGCAACTTCATTGCGTATCTGAAAGAGACGGGAATATATGACGATTCTGTCATTGTGATTCTCGGCGACCATGAAATCAGCGCCTCAAAAATATCCCAGAATCTGCACGATGAATATGTGCCATTCATCATATTAAACTCTCCTCTATCATACCCGAAGAATGCTTCTACCACACAACTTGATGTATTCCCAACAATAATGGACTTAATGGGTTGCAAATATTCATATCTCGGACAAGACTATGCAGGTTTAGGCCAAAGCATATTCTCACCCGCAGGATTGAGTGGACAAGTATACCAGCCTACGGACACTGACTACCAAGTCTCTGCTATGATTATCAAAGGATTATCTTTTACGCCGCCTAACTGATTTCTGGGCACTGGAATTTGCCGAAGAGGAGCTGGAC
>CAZCZX010000143.1:0-7392 GCA_964503095.1 uncultured Sangeribacter sp. | reverse complement strand
GCGACCCCGACCTTGGCAAGGTCGTGCTCTACCAACTGAGCTATTTTCGCATGTTGGTGGGGTGTCCCCCGTTTTTGCGATGCAAAGTTAATACTTATTTCTTAACTGTGCAAATTTTTTAGCCATTTTTTTTGAAAATATCACCTTATTTGGCGGTTTTCAAGTCATCTACAGTGGGTGAAACGACGGAATCAGTGGAGTTCACAGCCTTCTCTTTTGACGAAGAGCGATGGAAAATTTCTTCAATGGATATCACTGAAGCCTTCTGCTCATTGTCGTGATTGATCGGTAAAAGGATAGAGAGCCCGATAGTGAATACTGCTATAAGCATGGCTGCAACATGTACGGCACGTTTGCTGATCGTGAACACATATCTGTCAGGAGCCACTCGGATAGTACGCATTCCATCATCTTCAACCGCAGTTTCGGCAGAAGAAGCAAGTGCCAACTCATCTGAATTTTCAACTTCAATTCGATTCTCCTCAAATTTAGGAAGGTCGATATCTGTGAGAATGTCGGAATTGACATACGACCGTCTTGGCACGAAATTGATAAACCCTTCCGCATCCATTACAAGTCTGCCTACCATTCCTAACGATACTTCTCCTTCATTGCGGAGGTCGTTGCTCATTTTGCTGATGAGCGCAGTCATGAATCGGTGGGCCTCTTCATAAGAGAGGTGTTCACGTCGTGCGATAGAGTGGGAGAGTAGCCCGTCGTCGGTCACAACACTGCTGTTGAAACTGATCTCACGCTTGCGGGGCCGGATTATTCCGTTTTCAGCATCGAATTGAGCCTCTGATTCGGTGGCGATAAAAGCACCGAAACCTGGCACGATGACACAGTCATGGCGCGTGAGCAAATATTCGATATGTAGCGGAAGAAGTTCCATTTTCGTTAAGCGTTAATTGTCGTTTGCGAGTGCAAAATTAATAAAAAAATCTGATGTCGAAAAGGGTTGTCAATATCTTTTTTATTGTTTTTGCGGGAAGAATCGCTCAATGGTTTGGAAGTCAACGCCGTAGTCAATTGCAAGTTTTTTGTCGTCTTCCGCCTCCCTGTAGATAAGTAGTTTTTTCTTTATCCAGCCTCTGAGGAGATAAAGTCTGCCATCGTGAGGAGATTCAGCGATCGCCTTTTTTGCTTCCTCCAAAGCCTCTGTCAGTTTTTCCGTATGCCCAAGATTCTCTATCAGACCAAGTTGGAACTCCACCCTGTCTTCATCTCCTGCTATAGTGTGATCTACGGCATCGTGATAATACCCCGCAGCCTCAGCCAGATACCCTTGCATCTCCATGCATTTGGCAAGTCCGCCATATCCCCAGGAGTTCTTTGGGTAATGTTTGGTCAGCGTCTTGAAGTCGGAGAAAGCATCTTTATAGTCGGCTTTGCGCATTCGCAGGAGTCCACGGGTGAGAAGTGGCCATTCAGCAACGCTGTCGATAGAAAGGATATTGTCGAGAGTCTCGAGAGCCCCTTCTTGGTCGGCAGCCTTGATTTGGATTTTCGCCTTTGAAGTCAGCACCGGAATACTCTTGGGAGCCCGAGATAGGGCGATGTCGAAGCATTGCATGGCTTCTCCAAATTTTCCGTCCATGCCGGTAGCCAAGCCAAGATTATTGAAGAGCATAATGTTTCCTACGTTTGCCGGGTCGAGGCGCAGCGCCTCGCGTGTGCAGCGTGCAGCGTCGCTCCATTGCTCCTTGCCGATGAAATATTGAGCGGAATCGGCAAGTGCCAGATATCTTGACTGCTCCAGACTTGGAGTATTCTGAGGCGCTGTTGCAGAAGCGGCCTGCGCCATCACGCAAGCCGCCCCCATCATTATCATCGAGAATGTAAATAGAATCTTTAATTTATCATTCATCATTAATATATCATTTACGTTTATAGTTGTCAAGCCCTTGCTTAAGGAATCTCTTATAGCCCGGGATGTCTTCCTCATATACAAAGGCTGGAGCAAGAGGATTTCCGTCGTTGTCTACCAAGACGTGGAAGGGCTGTGCGTTTGCGCCAAATTTGGAGCGTTGCAGGTAGCTCCACTTGTCGCCATAAGTGCGCAGGGTGCGCTGAGTGCCATCCTTCTCTGTCACCTTGATTGGTTCGGGAAGTGCTTTCTTTTCGTCTACCATCAGAGTGACAAGCACGTAGTCGTTGTCGATGGTAGCCTTGATGTCAGGATCAGTCCAGACGGCAGCTTCCATCTTTCGGCAGTTGACGCAACCGTAGCCGGAGAAATCGAGCATGACGGGTTTTCCAAGTTTACGACCGAGTTCCATACCTTCCTCGTAGTCGTCTACTACAGCATGCACGTCTCCTTCGTAGAGGGAGAAGTCTTGAGTATAAGTGGGAGGAGCAAATGCGCTGATAGCCTTCAGCGGAGCGCCCCAAAGACCGGGAAGCATATAGATTGCAAATGCGAAAGAGACACATGCGAGCAAGAAGCGAGTGACACCTGTCTTTTCCACCTTGTCATCATGAGGGAATGTGATCTTTCCGAGCAGATATACGCCGAGAAGCGCAAATATCACTATCCATAGGCTTACGAATACCTCGCGGTCGAGGATTCTCCATCCGTAGGCAAGGTCGGCAACAGATAGGAACTTAAGGGCGAGGGCAAGTTCGAGAAAACCAAGCACAACCTTCACAGTATTCATCCATCCGCCACTCTTAGGCATGCTGTTGAGCATTGTCGGGAACATAGCGAATAGAGTGAATGGAAGGGCAAGGGCAAGAGCGAAACCGAACATGCCTACAGCCGGAGAGACGAAGTTGCTCGTAGAGGCAGCCTCTACAAGAAGAGTTCCGATAATCGGGCCGGTGCAACTGAAAGACACCAAAACCAGAGTGAACGCCATGAAGAAAATGGAGAGCATGCCTGTGGTGGCATCCACTTTTGAGTCCATCTTGTTGGTCCAGCTTGAAGGGAGAGTGAGTTCAAAGCCACCCATGAAAGAGATTGCGAACACTACAAGCAAGAGGAAGAAGATGATATTGAAGATGGCGTTTGTGGCAAGATTGTTAAGGGCGGAAGCACCGAAGATAATCGTCACCGCCAGACCGAGAAGCACATAAATTACGATAATTGAACCTCCGTAGACGGCGGCATCGCGTATTGCCTTCTTGCGACTCTTTTTGTTTGTCTTCAAGAAGAAAGATACAGTCATAGGAATCATTGGCCATACGCAAGGAGTAACGAGTGCGATAAGTCCACCCAAGAATCCGGCAATAAAAATGTAGAGCAGGCTTGTTGTGGCTTCAGGGGCATCTGTCTCAAAGGCCCGGAGTTCAGCCTCAACATTATTCCACCATCCTTCTTTAGTGACGTCGCCATCTGTCAGGACTCCCGGTACGAGAGGACCATCAGCCTTATGAAGGGAATCAACCTCTTCGGCAATTAGTTCAGCCTTATCTTCCGCCGGAGTCTCCTCTACCGCAGCCTTGGTTTCAGGAAGTTCTTTGACGGCAGCAACGGGAGCCTTTCCTGAGAGGGATTTTGCACCGAATACCTGAGTGCATCCGGTGTCATTGCAAGCCTGACCTTTTATTTCCACGTCGACCGAATAATTAGCGGCGGTAGGTTTCAGCTTTTGAGTAAAGGTCACCTTATTGGAGTAGAAATGCTGGTCGACTTCAAAAGTATCGTCAAATTCCTTTGTATAAGGATGATCGGCAGTTGGAGTTCCAACTGTCTCACATCCATTGGTATCAAAATAAAATACAAGGGGATTGGATCCTCCGGCAGGATTATCAATAGAATAAAGATGATAACCGGGATCGATGGTGGCAGTTGCAACTACTTTGGGGGAATCTGTGCCGTCTCCGACAAGTTTAATATCCCATTTCACAGCATCGGCAGCAAAGCCGGAAATGCCTAAGACCAAAGCATACAGAACTGTCAGGATTGATAAAGAAAGCCTTTTCATCTATAGTAAAATTTTAATTCTCAATTCTAAATTCAAAATTCAAAATTCTCAAAGATTAATTCTAAATTCTAAATTCTCAATTCTCAATTACATCAACAGAAATTGCTTGCTGTGTGTATTTGTCGTTGTCTTGGAAAGCAATTACTACAACTTCGCAGTTTTTCGCAACCCAATTATCCGGGATGGTCATTGAGGCTGTGCCATTCACTTCGGAGGTAGAAGTGAACGACCTGCCGATATTTTCTCCCCAAGTGCCGTTGAGCGATCCGCGCAGCACATGATTATGGATGTAGTCTTCATTCTTTTTCCCTCCGGGCATCATTTGAGTGCCGGGAATATTGTTCTCCACAATCCACACAGCAATACTTAGGCTTTCGTTGATGTCATCGCTGAATGTAACCTTGTAGTCAACAGTCAGGTTGCGGTCAGAATCATTATAGTCGCAATTGGCTTCCAACATTACGTAGGAAGTCATCTCCAAAGCTTTCGAGGCTTCAGTCGGCCAATTTCCATAGTCTGACGACATTGTGGATTTAAGGCCATTGAAAATAGCAGTCGGAAAACCATTGGGACTATCATAATACTTAAAGATTTCTGTAGACAGTTCGCAGGTGAAATTTTGAAGGGATCCAGGTTTTGGATAGTTTGATATCATAGGCCTGGTGTTGATATTTCCTTCAGGATGCACACCAATCGAAATGACTTTGTCAGGGCCCTCGTCTTCTTTTATCTTTTCTACAGCCGCGGCACCTAACGGGCAGTTGATACAATTATTGCCGGTAAACTCCATTATCAGGAGATTACGTTTAGCGGGAACTTTTTCTTCCTTATAATATCTGTCGTCTTCCGGGATATTGTCGCAGCTTGTGGCGATTCCGGCGAGAAGAAGAAGTCCTAAAGAAATATAAGATGCTTTCATCAGAAAGTATAGTTATAAGTTATATTGAAGCCCTTTGTCTCCGGCACCCAGCGGCATACACCACCAGAGCAGTTATAGCCTTCTTTCACACGGCCATAGCCGAAAGTGAAGCGGTTGGCCTTTAGATTATAAGTCACAAGGGCAGAATAATAATTATCGTTGTGAGTACTGTTCCAAGTGTCGGTCAGAGTGATCATCCAGTGAGGAGCAAACGACACTTCTACAAGCCCTGCAAACCAATCTCCTTTGTCTTGCTTCGTCTGAAGATATTGTGCCTCAAATCGAAGCTGAGCCTTCTTAGCCATTTTCCACTGCCCTTCATATACGAATATGTTGCTCGTCACCATCCCGCCATGACCTTCCACGATGGTCTGATTGTATTTCTGGAACATGTAGAAAAACGTCATCTGGTATCTGCGTGAAAGCTTCTTATTTAGCTCAAAGTTAAGGTCGGCATAATAGAGCGAACCGATTTTCCAGAAAGGAGCGCCATATTGGTTGGTGCCGGGTTCGCGGTCGTTGAGTGAAGCGCCGGCAGGCATATTGTAGTCAAGACCGGAGATATAGCTCGCACTGAGCCTTACGTTAGTGCCATATTTTCCTCCGAGTGGAGTCTTCTTCTTAAAGAGATATCTCAAGTCGGCTTGGAAAGCCCATTCGCCGTCGGCCTGTGTCGCATAAGGATACATAGCAGCGAGAGCGAAAGTCTGCGTCAAAGTGAAGGCAGGCAGATGGTTGACAGTCGAACTGAGCGCATATTCAGCCTCAATCACTCTCTTGGAGCGGAAATCCATATTTTCACTTCTCTTTGCCTGAAGGAGGGCGGAGAATCCGCTTTTTGAGTATGTGCCTGAAAGCAAGACAGCCTCACCGCGGCGATATGTGAAATTATTGAGAGTGTTGGGGTCGTTGTTTTTCGTTGCGTATTCCAGTAAGAAATTGAAATCGTGGGCCCTCAGTTTCACGCGGCCGTCAAAGGCAGCGATATTTTTAGGAAGATTCAGATAATAGTTGTAGCCAGGAGTTGGGTCAGGAACAAGGCTCTCTGAAGGAGTCTCCTTTCGTTTCTCATCCTTATCATGCTTGCCTACATATGAAGCACCTAATGTCAGGCCAAAATTCTTGTTAAACTTGTCTTTGAAGGTCTCATTGAGAGTCCACTCTGCATCCGCGCCCCAAAGCCAGGAGGAGTTCCATTCCCAATAGCGACGCTGTTTGCCGCCGAGAGCTGTGAGGTGGACTCCTTTGGCAGGATTAACCTTCACTCTCGCTCCGCGGATGGCATTGTCCACACCGAGAGAACGTTCCTGATAAGTGCGGAGGATCAGGCCGGAACCAAATTGCTCGTAGAAATCGCCAACTGTGGCTTGCCAGCACTTATATCCTCCTGTAGCCCAGATGTATGGGACGCCCCAGCCGCCGAAGCCCTTGTCGTAGCCGGGTAGAGGCCATTTCGCCCATTGGAAGCGAGCGCCTACCGATACATAAGGGGCATTGATGGTGAGGTCGAAATAGGTGTTATTGAGCACATCCTTCTCATATTCACCGGTCTTATTACCCTTAAAATCGTAAGGGATAAGGAATTCAGACTGGATCGAACCGTTAGCGCGGATTTTTCTCCACCATGAATCATCATCTTTTTTTGTGGAAGGATCATAAACAAATGTAGAAGGACGCTTTGAGGCTCCTTCCACATAAGTGGAGGGGAGAAGTGGCTGTCCCTCCACATAAGTATTGACATCCTGCGCTTCAACTGCTGAGGACTCGGCGGAATTTTCCGCCATCATAGCAGTAGATCCTAAAAGAAGGGAACAGAATGGAATGACTATTCTTTTCATCTTTGATGGTCAGTTCAATTATTTCATTGCTTTCTTGACAGCCTCAAGGATTTCCTCTTCGGCACCGTCAACGTAACCCTGGTGGTTCCAAACGATGTTTCCTTCACCGTCTACGACAAATACGTGAGGAGGATCGCTGACACCGAGTTGACGTTTGAAATCGCCATTAGGGTCAAGAAGCACTTCATATTCCCATCCTTTATTCTCTACGAAAGGCTTAACGCGCTGCTCGTTCTGAGCCTCGTCAAGGCTGACGGCATAAATCTTTACGCCTGTTTCCTCTACCCATTCATCGTAGACATCCGCAATAGCCTTAAGTTCGCGGACGCAAGGTTTGCACCATGTAGCCCAGAAATCGATTACGAATGGTTTTCCGTCATTGCTGAGGGTTGAGGTGTCGATTGAATTGCCGTGCATATCTCGGAGCTGCACTTGCGGCAGGGCTGCTGAGGAAGTCAGCGCTCCAGCGAGGAGGCAAGCAGAAAGAATAAGTTTCTTAAACATATGTAAATTTTTTTATTGTTGTTTGTAAATAAGTGTCTGATAGTATAAACGGAAGATGAAAAAGGTATATTGCATCCTCGTTTAGAAGTATAGACACGAATAGCGAGCCAAAGTTACAAAAAAAAATGGAAAAAACCTCGGATTTGTCTTTATTTTTTGATTTTCACATAGGGTGTCCCCTCGCGGAGGATAGCTGAGCATCGCT
>CAZCZX010000142.1:0-7457 GCA_964503095.1 uncultured Sangeribacter sp. | reverse complement strand
ATGAGAAAGACAACATAGAAGCCGTCTTGCGCCAACGCAAGAAGAAGATCAACCGTCAGCAAATCATTGCCGGCATCATCATCTTCATCATTGTATCGCTTGCTACTATGTATGCAATCGATAAGTCTTTCTATACTGAATATGATGCCTACATTCATATCGAGATCAATAAGGTGCGTGCCCCTTACGACATCTACCTTGATTCCGTCTACGTAAAGCCAGGCGATGTGGTCCACGTTGGCGACACTCTCTATTCTTATTATGTGCTGGATTGGCTCGTATTGGAAATCAACCCTAACGATGAACCATCAGTGCTTCAAAACCGACGGAATTTCGATCTGCAGTTGAGCGACATTGCTCAGAGAATAAAGGTGCTCGAAGTGAAAATTGCTGAGTTGAAGAAGCAGATTGCTTTGGAATCTCATAATATTTCTTTCGGACTCTCCGACAATTCCCATAAGATGGATCTCGAGAGGGAACTTAGGGAGTCGGAGGCTCTTCTCGCTGCTCTCCGCGCACAGCTTGGTGTGATAGCCGGTTTGAAACATGATGCAGAATTCGGTCCTCGCGGTCCTAACCGCGCAAGGAAAGGAGGAGCGCAGATTTACGAAAATCCATATTCCAAGAGTGATGCCTACGAAATTCGATACAATATCTCAAATAAGGATGGATTTATCACCGACGTGATGGCTCCAACAGGCATGATTTTCTTCGAGAAAGAGGATATCATCGACATGCAGCACCTCGACCTTAAGGATAACAACCTCATGGTGGTGGCATACGTCCCTGTCAACTTGACAAATCGCATCAAAGACAATATGCCTGCTAAGATCTACGTCAACGACGAACTTTCGTTTGATGCCCATGTGATGATGACCGGTGTACGCTCTGAAGACATCCCGGAAAACCTCAGAAGTTACTTTGCAAAGGCAAATAAGGCTCTGATTGCTCTTCTGAATATCGACGAAGGTCAGATCATTCCGTTCTGGAGTGCTACTTCTGGACTCCCTGTGAAAGTGAAGATTCGCAATCTCTTCCCATGGGAAGATGAGCCGGAAGTGCATCGCACCATGCTTTATGAAGTGGGTAAGGGTCTTGTGCTTCGTGATGAAGATGGAGTCTCATCCTCTGCAGAAGTGATCGACAACGACTCTTCAATGCTTCTCGATTCTTCAAATGCCGGAAAGGATAAGTCGCAGCCGGCAAAGACAGAAGCCAATGCTAAGGAAGAAGAAAAAGCCAAAGAGTCGAATAAATCCAATCCGGCCAATAAGACCAATAAGACTAATCAGACCAATTCGACTAATAAGCCTAATTCGACTAATAAGCCCAATTCGGCTAATTCGGCCAAGTCGGCCAATAAGCAGAATCAGCAACCCAATGCTTCAGAGTCCAATAAGACTAAAGATGTCAAAAAATCCGGAGAAGCAGAACCACAATATAAAAGATATATGTCTGTTGTCGGCGTTTTCACTGAAAAGAACCGTGCTGACGTATTCTTGACTCAGATGAAAAAAGATGGCTTCAACGGACAAATTATCAAATTCGGTCAGAAATGGTATGTTTACTATTCTTCTGCCGAATCTGCAGCCAAGGCTTATGCCGAAACTGCAAAAATAAGAAAGTCCAATCCCGACAGATATGAGGGTATTTGGATTCTTGACACAAATAAATTCAATAAGAAATGAGCGAAAAGCAAGACGAAAGATATACGATTGTCTCAAACCATAATAAACGTCGAATCTTGGTGATTAATCACCTTGTCGACATTGACCTGACTCCTGAACTCCAGTTCGAGGACTTCGACGCTATGTTTATAAATGTCATGTCTCCGATCATGGACCGTAATATGCTCGCTATCAGGTATGCTTCCCCTCTTTGGTCGGAGAAATGCAGATACAAACCCTGTTTCGTAACCGAGCGTTTCAAAGGGTGGCTCGGCAATGCAGATGTGATTGTTGATGGATATGCCACTCATCCTCTCGATCATGGAATGGCGCAGGGAATCGAGGAGATCTACAACAATATGCGTAGCCTCAACTTCCTCCTTGGCACGGATCCTGTGGTGACTCATGCAGAGGAAATCTTCCGTCTCTGCCGATATGCAATCTCCAGGCGCCAGTTTACCTTCTCCTCAGAGCCAACACCGGGGTTAAGTTCCGGATACATGGCTGTTTACTATCATACTCTTTGGAATGAAAACCAGGAATATATGCAGATGCAAGAGCGACACTTCTTCCATAATCAGCTCCTGCGTCTCGGATATATCCACCGCACCCGCTTCATCCATAAGATTTATGTTTGTCCTCACTGCTCTCGAAGCCATCTCCTTTTCCTCGAGAGATGCCCAAAATGCGACAGCACAAACCTCCATGAGGAAGCCGTTATCCACCATTTCCGCTGCGCTAATGTCTCGCCGGAGTCGGCTTACCATTGGGATGAGCAATTGAGGTGCCCTAAATGCAAGCATTTCCTTCGCCATATCGGCGTCGACTATGACAAACCGTCGTCTGTATATTCTTGCAATGAATGTGGCAACTCTTTCATGTATCCTAATATGAATGTGTATTGCACTTCTTGCAAGCGTACTCACGCCACCGATGAACTGAAGGAAGTCGATATCGAGGAGTATGAGTTCACCCCGGAAGGTATTCGGGCATTTGCCTCTACCGACTATAAGTTGGTAGTCAGCCAGGTCGGATTCTACGGTTATTCTTCGATGCGAGATTTCCAGGAATATATCCGTCTTTTCTCTAAGGAAGAAGCCACCGACGATGTGATCATTGTCTCTCGATTCTATGTCTTTGACCCTACAGCGGATGAATATGAGAGTGTCTATGCAGTCCCACCTTTGGTGCAGGCCATGAGTCGCTTCTTCAACTATAAAAGCTCTCTTTGGGGCAACTACTTCTACTTCCTTCGTCGTGTAAGCCCCGGTGAAATTGCTCCGGCACAGGCTCAGATGGAATACGAGCTTAGAGAGCAGTTTGAAGACTACAGAAAGCTGCATAGAGGTTTCCAGTTCGACCTCGTAGGCAACTACACTTACTCTTATGGCGATGACGTAGACACATTCATAGAGCGTCTCGAAGACCGCCGCCAATAATAACATAATATTAGAATAGAATTCTAATTCAAAATTCAAAATTCTAAATTAAAATTATAATGCTATACTACATCTTCGAATTCATAGACGGCATTCGCGATGTGCTCTCTGTCAATTTCTTTGGCAAGGGAATGATCGCCACCTTCTGGTTTCTGCTGTTTATTGAGTTCCCAAGATATTATTTCACTGACTTCGTCGTGGCGATATGGCATGGTGTCACATTCAATAGCCGACGTAAGAAACGTGAGCAAGCAAGATATGAATTGTATCTTGAACGCCCCCTTGTGACTATTCTCGCCCCCGGAAAAAACGAGGGGCAACAGATATATAAACTTGTAACCTCTCTCAGCGAACAGACCTATCAGAACTACGAAATAATTATCGTTGACGATGGGAGCGACGACACTACTCCTCAGATTTGCCGCGACCTCTTGAAGCGTGGATATATCCACAAATATTTCCGTATGGTGGAGAGAGGTGGAAAGGCAAGCGCCGCCAACTGCGGTGTCTCTCATGCTACCGGCAAATATATTGTGCACCTCGACTGCGACAGCTCGCTTGATAGGGATGCTATCGAGAAGATACTTCTTCCTTTCTATATCGATCGTAGAATAAAGGCTGTAGGCGGATGCGTGAAAGTGCGCAATGCCGACAAGACTCTATGCACATCTATGCAGGCTCTCGAATACCTCAGGTCTATTCAAGTAGGACGTATGGTGACAAGCCGTCTCGGTATCTACCATATCATTTCCGGTGCTTTCGGTGCCTTCGACACTGAAGTGCTCAAAGAAGTTGGTGCTTGGGATATTGGCCCCGGACTCGATGGCGATATCACTCAGAAATTCCGCAAGGCCGGACATAAGGTTTGGTTTGCTGAAGATGCTATTTGCATGACAAACGTGCCAGAGAAATGGTCGGCTCTTTTCAAGCAGAGGAAAAGATGGTCGAAGTCTCTTATTCGTTTCCGTGTCAGAAAGCACAAGGATATCCTCTGGAGCAATAAGAATTTCAGTTTTGCCAACATGATATCCAATCTCGATAACATTCTTTTCGACTGCTTCTTCAACTACGTTTGGCTTTTCTATATCTTCATACTCGTGCTTGGAAATACCGATCGACTCGTTGAGATTATGATCGTAGGCTTTATCCTACGCTCGTCATTCTCAATTTGTGCTTTCGCTGTCATGATGTGCATTACTGAGCGTTGGCGCGAAGAGCGGCACCTCGGTGCTTTCCTCCTTCTCTATACTTTCTATATGGGGTATTTCATGCGCATTGTGCGTCTTATTGGTCACACTGAGGAACTTCTCTTCCGCACTTCCTACAAAGATCCATGGAACCCTAAGAAAACTTCCGACATCGCGCGAATGGAAAGTATGTAGTGATTAACTCGTTAACCAACAACTTGCAATATGAATCTTATCAATGGAAAATTCAGAATCATGAAAGGTATCCTTTCTTTGCTTTTGGCAGTCATCGCTGTGAACTTCCATTCCACTGCTTTGGCAGTCACATCATCGAAAGATCAGATCCTTATATTGAATTCTTTCGATGAAAGCAATCCTTGGATACAGGAATACATTAATGGCCTGGTATATTATCTGGTCAATGTTAAAGGTGTTCCTACTAATGTACGCCACTTGAATGTGGACCGTATCTTAAATGATTCAGCCTTTGATGCAACTGTAAAGGCCAACCTCGATCAATTAGCCAATAATCCACCTTCCGGTGTCATCATCATGGGAAGACCGGCTTTCGCTGCCCGTGATGAAATCAATAAGCGTTGGAATAATATCCCTATGCTTTACATGGCAGTGAATCAAGATATTATTCCTAAGGAATATGAATTTGGTGCTACCGACATTTCTGACGCACCAGTGGCTACGCTTAATGATATCCGTGATCGGTATAATTTCACTTTTGTCAGGATTAAAGATCACTACAAGCAGACCATCGACATGATGATGAGGATGCAGCCTAAGATGAAAAACTTCAAGCTCGCTACCAATTCTTTAACTACAAGTCTGCAACTGCGTGACAGCGTAAAAAACTATTTACGCAGTAAATATCCTCATATCTCTTTTGAATGGATTAATGCTGAAGATAAAGGCGGAAGCGACAAACTGAAGAATGCTCTCACTAAGCGTGACTTGGAGACTGGCGTCCTTCTTGGTAATTGGTATCATGGTGAGTATGATGAGAATGGATATCCCATATATTCTGCCGGTGATGTCAATCTCATCAATAATTCCCCACAGCCTGTATTCACTCTCAAAGAAAATTATTTCAAGACCGGTGTGGTAGGTGGTGTTCTGCCTGTTCGTTCAGATATTCTGAAGAAAAGTAAATCCGTAATCGACAGAATGCTCAAAGGCGACGATATGCGGCAGATCCCTCTCGACAAAGGAGATAAAGGAGGTGCTTGTATCGATTTCCCTCAACTTGAAAAGAAAGGTCTTGAAAATGCCGATATTCCAGTGACTACTACATTCATCAACAAGCCCGAGTCTTATTTCAAGAAAAATCCTCTCGTTTTGGCTGTTGGCCTTTTGGTTGTAATTTCTCTTGCTCAGCTGATAATGTATTATTTCCTATTTAAAGGGAAAACTGAATCTTTCATGAAAAAGAGAGAGATTAAGATCAACCATCTCCCTGTCAATTATTTCATTGGTAAGGTAAACTACAATGAGGAAGGTATTCCCGTGCAAGTGGAGACAACTCCTGGCAATCAGAAGGCTATTGAATTGTGGGAAAGGCATGCCGGAGAGTGCAGATGTGAGCCTCTCTTCAATGAGGCCGACATGCTCAAGGCTGTCGCAAGGCTCACTGATGATGGCGCCGGAGTGGTCTATACCGAACATTTTGTTAAGACTGATTCATATTATGAAGTGAATATTCATAAAGGATTCGATCCTGAGACTCTTGAAATCTTCTGTTTCAATATCACTAAAAGAATAAAGTCGGAAGAGGACTTGAAATATACATCTGCTCTTCTTGGAATTACTCTCGACCTTGCACAGATTGTGCCATTGCATTGGACACTTAAGACAAATAAGATTGAACTCAAATATAATGAGGCCCTTAGGAAGATCAACAGAAATCAAGTGTCAAATAATGGCAAGGATATAGTGATTACTGAAGAAATCTTCTTGGGTCTTGTGCATCCCGAAGATCGCGACAAAGTAAAAGCACTTAATGAAGAAATCAAAAACGGCAATAGGGGATATGTCCAGATGGAATTCCGTATTTTGATTCCGGATGGCGACAATAAGGTGGAAGAATGGCTTGAGGTCAATGAGAGTGTCGAATCTTATGATGAAAATGGTGTGCCTGAAATTATAATTGGCTCGTTTGCCATTATCACAGAGCGTAAGGAGCAGATGCGTCGTCTTATTGAAGCGCGTGAAAGTGCTAAAGAGGCCGACCGCCTTAAATCAGCATTCCTCGCCAACATGAGCCATGAGATTCGTACTCCTCTTAATGCTATAGTAGGATTCTCCAACATGCTTGCCGAGACTGATGACCCTGAACTTAAGCAGAAATTCAGAAGCATTATTGAAAGCAACAATGATATGCTTCTGCAAATCATCAGTGATATCCTCGATCTTTCTAAGACCGAAGCAGGAACGATGGAGTTCAATATGCGTCCAACTGATGTCAATGCTCTTCTGGAAAACATCGGTGAGTCGGTAGTCGACCGTGTGAAGCCGGGTGTGGATTTGCTTTGCAATTTAGGTGCGCAGTGTTGCTGGATTGACACTGATCCTAATCGTCTGTCGCAAGTCATCGCAAACTTCCTTACAAATGCAAGTAAGTTTACTGAAACAGGTAATATTTCTTTCGGCTACGAAGTGAGAGGCGAAATGCTCTACTTCTATTGCAAAGACACCGGTTCCGGCATTTCTGAAGAAAATCAGAAGAAGGTATTCGAGCGCTTCATTAAACTTAATAGCTTTGTCAATGGTACAGGTCTTGGACTCCCTATTTGTAAAGCTATTGTGGAATTCCTCGGTGGTAAGATTGGAGTTCATTCAGATGGTGAAGGACATGGTTCTACCTTCTGGTTTGAAATTCCTTATCGTGCTGTAGCTATTCCAGATAATGTAGAACCTACAATTTGGACTGAGCCTACCATCAATCTTACTCTTCAGCATGCTCTTTCTATGCCTGAGCATCATGAGGAGATGGCTCATGACAATTCCGGTTTGCAAGAATCCGGACCTAATCATGCTGCTGATGAAGTGGATGATAACATTCCACTTTCCGAAGATGTGCCTCCATTTGACACCCAATTGCCATCAGACGAAATCCCACCATATGGGCCTCAGATGGGTCCCGACGGAATGCCGAT
>CAZCZX010000141.1:0-7461 GCA_964503095.1 uncultured Sangeribacter sp. | reverse complement strand
CTATATATGAACTTTGTGGCGATGCCAGGATCTGACAATCAGATCGGTATCTTCTTCAAGGGTCACTTCACTGGTAGGGATGATACTTTCAAATTGCAGCACTTCTATGCAAAGTATCGCGGATTGACAGCAGGTTATACCCACAGTCTGTTTACAGATGGAGCCGCAGAACCTATGACAATCGACTTTGAAGGGCCTAACGGATATCCTTTCTTGAGTCTATTCACTGCATACTGGGAACAGAATTTCACTAAGAATTTCTCGGGAGCAATCGGTATTGATGCGCCTACAGCATCCATGACTACAAGCAATACAACAGCGATGGTAAACCAGCGAATACCGGCTATTCCACTTTATTTGCAGTATGCTTGGGATGGTGGAGCATCTCATGTGCGTCTTTCAGGAATCGTGCGCCCGATGCAATACCGCAATCTTACAGAAGGTGCCAATAAGGCTGCCGTAGGTGGTGGTATTCAAGTCTCAGGCATGACCAATGTAGTGGGCAATCTTGGTGCCACTTTCAATGCTGCGTATGGACACGGAATTGGCACATATCTTCAGGATGACAATGGGCTTGGACTTGATGTGGTAGCCACTTCAAAGCCAGGCAAGATGGAGACTGTAAAGACTTTAGGACTGACAGGAGGACTTAACTATAAATTCTCTCCCAAAGTATCGACCAACTTGACCTACAGTCATCTTGTCAACTGGCTTCCTGATGATGCAATGGTATCCGATAGCCAATACCGATACGGTGACTATGTGGCTGCCAACGTGATCTACAACATCAATAAGTTTGTATCCGCCGGCATAGAATACGACTACGGCCACAAGAAAAATTTCAATGGAGATAGCCTGCATGCCAATCGACTGCAATGCCAGCTCGCCGTCACCTTCTAATCATTATTATCAACATAATAAAAGCCCGATGATTTGCGTCATCGGGCTTTATTTTCAATTTATCCTTTGAATTACTTTCTTGCCAATTTCATAGGTGCTTTTAACGCATTAGGAGAGATATTGTAGAATATACCATCGTATTCTCCTGTGATAGTGTGGCCTTTGCCATCTTCCAAATTGAATACCAGTTTGCGAGTTCCTCCATCTGTGGTGGAGATTGTCACAGTGCCTCCCATGATTGGAGTTATGATAGACTGGACGCCATTCTCATCAGCAGAGTCAAGATCGCCATACCATGAATAAAGAATCTGGCCTCCATAATCAATAGATCCTTCAATGCCGGTAAAAGGCTCAAGACCATTGTTGATGGTATATGTTCCATCGGGAAGCACCTGAGCGTCAGCTGAAAGTTCAAGCATGATGAAGTCGCCATGCTCCATGTCAGGATGAGTCACCATTACCTCAAACTGATAAAGTCCCTCCTTGATGTAGTCGCCAAGACTATAGCTCAGTGCTTCAGTGCCGGGAATGAAGTTGAGTTTCACATCTTCGGTAAGAGTGCTTGAGTAGTCGGGCACCTTATCGGGCTCAGAGAAGTCAAAGATATTGATTTTCCCTTTATAAGAAGCCTTAATCTTCTTCCCGTTGTCAGTCACAAAATCAAATACTACATTTGAGCCATTGTCAGAGACAGTCATTGTGCCATCTACGATATATCCTCGGAAAGAGCGACCGTTTTCCTCACTCTTGTTGAGATATGATCCTGCAGGATATAGAGTTCCCCAGAAGTCAAGAGTATAGCCCTTGGTATAAGTGAATGGGATGTTAGTGTAGTTGGCTATAGCTTCACGTGGCTCGGCAGAATAGACCCCATCAGCAAGGGTCAAAGCCCCATCGGAAGTGCGGACATATTTTGGCATGAAGGTGCTGAGATTGAGCCAGTAGCCATCGAGTTGCTTGCCATCTGCATCAAAATTGCCTGAATAGAACTGCAGGGTAATGTCGGTGACGAATGGATAATACCAGTTGTCGTAGAATCGTCCCTGTGCGCCAGTGAATTCAAATTCTTGATCAGAGTCAAACTGTTCGGTCTCCATCATGCCGGGAGTGAATGTAAGAGGACCTTCATAAGCTAATGCGACTGTGCCACCTTGAAGGAGAGTCAGTTCTGCCTTAATCGAATAGTTGTCTCCATTCTTTCGCACATCTACCGTGCCATCAATAATTGGATACATGTTGGTTCCATCTTCCCCTTCATCGAGACGAAGAGTAAGACCAGACTTCTGGATATCGAACTGTCCGACTGAATTTCCAGCCCCGGCGCGATAATATCCGGCAGGCAGCTCGGCGTCAAGATAATCCTCACTTACTGCTCCTACCAATTCAAGGGAGAGTTCTGCATCTCCCACCTCGGGGGGAAGCCCCCATTGGTCAGGCTGCGAACTTGCAAGAGTGAAGGCATAAATACCAAGTTCACCTTTCGAAGTGTAAGCACCATCTATGAAATAATTCAGTGGAGCATAGTTTGGCGCATTCTCAAAGCGGATATCGGAGATCGAGGATGTCTCAAATTCTGTCTTTTCTCCATCTGTTGTGGTAATCACCACTTTATAGTTCTGTGCTATTGCCGGAAGCAGGAATGTGCCTGCAGCGAGGGCAGCCAATATAATCTTTTTCATAATTAACGGATGAATTTAAATGAATGCTTTGGCAATGCCACTACAAAAACTCCTTTCACAAGATTTCCGATATTGACGGATACTACGCCATCGCTGTCGGCAGCAGCAGAAGCCACCAACTTGCCGGCAGCATCGTAAATTGCAAGCTTGGCGCCAGCATCTACACCGGATACAGTCAATATATCATTGGTTGTGTAGATTTTTATGGGGTTTTTCTCTGATATCTCGTTAACTCCGGACTCCTCAGATTTAAAGGTCATGTTGACTACATTCTCCATTGCGTAGCGAGCGCTCTTTGAACTGCGATCGTCGGAAATAATCATTTCGTCGCCTTCAAATGTGGCTACTGGAAGATACTCGAAGGCATACTCATAAGAATTTCCATCGGCGGTATTGACAAGCAGTGAATATGATTGGGGTGCGTCTGCCAATGCCGAGGGCATCAATACTATGGCAAGCAAAGCCGCTAATATATATTTTTTCATCTTATCTTTCTTAGATTATTAGTAATTAATAGATAATCACTCTGCGCTGCGTATAGGAAGAGTTCCTTTGAAAGAAGCATTCAAAGAAAGACCGTTTTGAAGCATTCCGTTGATCTTTATTATCACGTCTTTGCCATCTTCTTCCACAGTCACAGTTCCCTCTTTAAAACTTGTATTGTCGTTGTAGGGTGAATATAGGTCGATTTTGCTGTTGGCGCATCCATTTTCGGTAGACTCCGAGAAAGTGTAAGTGCCGGCTTTCGGTGCATCCCCTTCAGAGAAAAGATCTATACGCATCTCTGTTTTCCAGTCAGAGTCGTTAAATCTATAGTAGAAACCGTTAGGCTGCGGATCATTGACCTTTACGTAGGATACTCCAGTAAGGTCGAATTTTACAACTGGTCCAAAGTTTGGGAGTTGGCCTGTGTATGCGCCTTTGACATTGACATTATCGCCTACTACCAGGTCTACTGTGAATGCATAAGTCTCTCCATTGAGTTGGATATCAACTGATCCGCTCTTGATATCTTTCTTCTCTCCCCCGAAGGAGGCTGAAGAATATTTTGGGTTGATCGTATAGTCGGAACTTGAACCGTCGACTATATATTTCCCTGCGGTAAGCCACATTGTAGATGGCTGATACATATCAAGAACCAAATTGTCGCCATTTTCGCTTTGAAGAGTCACCTCGATGTTGGAGGAACCATAAGGATTCAACGCCACAGAAGCAATGTTAAGCGTCACTTCTTCGCCTTGCGACTGAATAGGCTCAAATGTGATTTCCTTCACGTAGTCAGCATTGAATTTATGTGCTACCCCCTCCTTATCAGTGACGATAATATTCTGGGCAGAAGCCCCTAAAGAGGATAGTACACATAAAACTGCAATCGATGTAAAGTGTTTCATGCAAATTGAATTATTTTTGAGAATTATGTAGAATTAATAAAAAACCTTGTAGAGAACTCAAAAAAACCATACAATCTTTTAAAGTTTTTTCAAAATTAATTAAATATTGTCAAATCCCAACAATATGATATGTTAAAAACTCTTAAATAAGAGTCCATCTCATATTTTGACACGGGTTCTATGCAATACCAATACCTATAAAAAACAACGTCTTCACGATATAGTAAATAGTCGTGAAGACGCAGTTTTTTAATTTTATAGCTGATTGAAGGATATGAAAGAGGAGATGCCTTGGTGGTTGATATTAAGTTTTTGGGCTTCTGCCAGATAACGGTCTGATTTAGCATCTTCTCCTAAGCCTTTATAGCCGAGGGCGAGCATGTATAGGCAGTGAATTCGGTTCATTTCGTCAAGGCTTCCATCCCAGACCTGAAGGTCGGGGAGAGAGACTGCGAAATAGTCCATCTGCACTTTGTCATGGAGATGCTGTTTGCCATAATCTACAAGTCGGTTGAAATAAGAGCGAGCCTTATTTTCATTGCCGAGTGCACGGAATGCAAGTCCGGCATAGAAAATCTTATCAGGTTTCGCATCGTTATAGTACATTGCCGCTGCCGGTTCGGTAGGACCAATAGTGGCCTCCAGGAAGCATTTGCGGGACTCCTTTTCTTCCCCTAAAGCTCGATAGCAAAGACCGAGCAAATAGTAGAAATCATTTTCCTGGGCCCCATATAGTTTTCCTTCTCCAAGATGATGAGGATATTCAAGACATTCCTTAAGAAGAGCAATGGCTTCCGGATATTTGCCTTCAGCAATAGCCAATTTGGCAAGTTCCACCCGCGCAGTCTGATACTGAAGCGGCACTTTTCCTTCGCCCCCTTCCCACGGATGGAATATGTGCCGGTCAAGTTTTTCTTTAGCTTCCTTGTAATTTCCAGTCTGATTGAGTAGTGTGATTTCCTCAAGCACAAGGTCATCACGCATCGCGATTAGATCAGAATATTTCTGAAGGAAAGAAAGTCGCTCTACATGGTCGCGGCCAAGGCGTTTGTAGAGTTGGTCGAGTTCCATGAGTATTCGAGAGTCGGTTTCATCAAGAGAAAATGCCTTCTCCATCATTTCCACAGCCTTTTCAACATCATTGAGTTTGTTGAAGTAGGCGAGGGCAAGATTGCGCCATGTTCCTGGATATTGGGGAGTAATCTCAGCCGCTTTTTCCCAATTTTTTATGGCAAGGTCATACTGACGTTTGTCGTAATATAGATTCCCAAGATAATGATGCGCGGATGCATCCTCGGGATTCAACTGAATTGCAGCGTTGAGTGCCAATATGGCTTCAAGACGATTTGGAAAAACGAAATCGCGACAAGCCTCAGATCCAACCATGAACGATTTTTTGGCATCCTCAATATTTCCAGCCTGAAGTTGACACCATCCCAAGTAGTAGTAGGTCATTGGTGTTACAGCATTTATTCCGATAGCGACTGACCAGAGTTTTTCTGCTGCCTCCCAAAGACCTGCATCTACGAGATCGAGAGCTACTTCATCGTAATTATGAGGATTTCCGTGCATGAGATTCATCATATGGTCAATGATGGATTTATCATCAGTCAGGAGATATTTTGCCCACATGCAACCGTAGTTGAAAAGATCAATTTTCAAGGATTCATCGCAAAATTTTAGTGCTTCATCCCTCCTACCCAACTCCGCAAGGATAAATGCCTTTAGTGTACGAGCCTTGGGATTAACCCAGTTGCGAAGCAATGAACGAGAAACCTCATGAAGGGCATCCTCCTCGCGTTTCTGCATAGAGGAAATCTGTGCGGCTGCGAAATATCCAGCATCTTGCCATGCACCATTCCATGTGGCCTTATAGAAATTGTCGTAAGCCTCGTCATAATGTCCCTGATATTTTAGGGCCAGTCCGAGATTGTAGATGGGTTCGCCGTCATAGGGATTTGGATTACGCTTTTTGAGGATTTTTACCGCTCTTGCAAGATACTTTTCTGCGAGATCGAAGCGCCCTTTTCGTATATACCAAAGTCCCAAAGCATTATTGCATCGCACGTCATTGGGATCACGGCGAAGACCCTCTTCATAATAATCTACAGGATTGAATGTGGCATGGCGATACTGCTCAAGGTGAAGACCGGTAAGATAAAGTTGCTCAACAGTCTTAATCTCTTCAGGGCGAAGAGCAGCCTCAGCAGCATCCGGAATCGGAAGGATCTCATCTGGTTCGGCTTCCCACTCCAAGGCTACTTTCCCATTCTTAAAGATATAAAGACTGATATTTTCAATTTCATTTCCACTCAAATCTATCTCCCTGACGAAAACGGATTCAGGAGAGACCATGGTTTTTTCATGGAAAATCACGTATTCATCGGCATTTTTTATGATAACTTCTATGTCTTGAGCAGAGGTTGCGAAGATCTTCAGAATTGCCTTTCCATTCTCATACGACTCGATATTCATCAATAGGTCTTTCGAGGCATTCTTTATAACACCAAGTTCACGATAAGGGAGGAAATACTGTGTGAATTCTTTCTCCTCATAAGGCATGAGCCAAGAGAAATCAGGCTGGTTTTCGGTATAGACTCCTGCCATCAATTCGATATAAGGACCATCCTCATCTGTAAGATTTCTGTCCCATGCTCGTCCGAAATCGCCATTGCCCCAAGTCCACTGTTTCTTACCAGGAGAAAAATGATGGCTTGCCACATGGAGCATACCGGCCTGCGTATCAAACTCATAGCCACCCTCAAAGTTGTATTTGGAGTTTACAGCCATATAACTTGTTGGAACAAAGATATTTTTGTAGTTGGCAATATCTACTCCAGCGGAATAATCCATCTTGTAGTATGTGCCAGTGGCTATTGGGAATGAAGAGACAGCGCGTTTGCCATGGTCGAATACCGCATTGATATCTGAAGGGAAAACTGAACGGTAATGGTCATTGACAGAGACAGCAGGGTTAGCCCACCAAAGGAAGGTCTGAGGCATATCTGTGCCATTGTAAAGCCTTCCCGTTATTTCAAGATAAGCACACCCCGGACGCAGTGTGAAGCCGGCCTGTCCACGCTGATGGAACATACGCTCCATCTCATTGACCCAAACAGTGACAGAGCCATCTTCATTTTCTTCAATGGTGCAGTCTACAGGCATGTATGTGGATGGGCGGTGGTGTTGAGGCCAGTTGAACTCAATCCCACCGGATATCCAAGGACCTGCCAACCCAACAAGAGCAGGCTTAATCACATGGTTGTAATAGACGAAATGGCGTTGGCGTATTTTGTCGTAAGCCATCTGGATGCGTCCTCCAAGTTCGGGAAGGACCATCACTTTTATATATTCGTTTTCGATGAATACGGCATTCCATTCATGATCGGTCTTTTCATTGGCAATTGACTCAATGACGGGATATGGATATACTACCCCACTTGAGCCTTGGTAGACTCTTTTTTCGAGGAATATTGGGTTCTTTTCGGGTG
>CAZCZX010000140.1:0-7518 GCA_964503095.1 uncultured Sangeribacter sp. | reverse complement strand
GACCACGTTTGATTTATAGTCTCATTAACATACCATTCCCAGGCTTTCTTATCATCGACTCTTAGAAGAATCTTGAAATGCGACCATCTAAGATTTTGCACCCATGGGTGCAAAATCTCCCAATCAGGATTCTGAAGATAAAATTTTCGATAATCTGCTAAACTTCTTTCGCCATATCCTTTTCCAATAGAAGCCGTAAGCCGTTTTGAAAGCTCAACTAAAAGACGGTCTCCGTATGCAGCTCGACTCTCACCATGCTGTTCCTCTTCTACTATCCTTTGACCAATCTCCCAATGCTCCTTGATCATTGCTATACTAACGGATTGGGCAGCATAAACTTTCCATCTTTTTATTATCCTATGGATATCAGAAATCAAAGATTCAAAACTTTTATTATCTACTAATTCTTTCATATATCATCGGAGATTAAAGATTTGAGTGTAGTGGTTATATCGGATTCAAGAGCCATAAGTTAGGCATGGCTATCGCTGCCATTGTTTCCTTCACTGCAAATTTAATGATTATTCCCGACATCCACAAGCGAAAACCTAAGTTATTAAAATGCCCAACCCAATTCTTTGGAGGACTCTGTTTTGGAGGGAGGATTCTTATGGCTCTGATAACTCTGATAAGAAGTATTTTGAAACTCTTGTTGAGGACTCTGATGTCTCTGATTTCTCTGATAAGATTGTGTGTTCCTGACAGCTAATCTTGCTCGATACATCTCTTCTTTTATGCCTCCTTTTTCAAGGAAAAGAGCTTTCGCTCTTTCGATGACACAATAAAGCATATAGTCAAGTTGGTGGCAAAGAGTGATTGCTCCCTACTCCCGTCTCCTCCATTATTTGCTACACTCTAAATAAGGTAATATCTTGTATACCAACTTAAAACCACTCAAACTGACAAACTTGAATTACCTTTAAGTATCCAAAGTTACGAAATTTTAGCGATATTTTGAGCGGTGAAGTGAAGAAAGGAGGTCGTTCTCAGTGGCTTTATCGAAATAATTTGCTAACTTTGCATATTAAAAACCTCAATTATCAACATTAAGGATGGCTATACAGAGTGAGGCTGCCTTGGAAAAAGGTCTTATTGATGCTCTTCAAAAGATGGGCTACGAATATGTTCAGATTGAAGAAGAGACAAATCTTAAATCTAATATCGGTAATGCAGTTGAGATATTCGGACAGGAGAAGAATCCTACCACCTACAATCTTGCCCGTATGAATATGCTGCTTCATGGCATTAAGTTCAGCAACTTCAAGATTGAGAACGGTGATACTCTTGAGACTGATGCATTTGGAGATCGACAGTTTGACGCGGTGAGCCGATCTTGACAAAGAAATCGAAGGTTATCTAAAAGAATTTGGAATTATATAACTATGGAGTCCGAGCAATTTAATATTCAGGAAATGCAATCGAATTTCGATTCTTTGAAAAGAATTAATGAAAAAGGAGATGCATATTGGAGTTCTCGCGATTTATGCGACGCAATGGGATATTCAGCCTACTGGAAATTCAAGAGGGTGATTGATAAAGCTGTTACTGTTGCCGTTGAAAAAGGAATAAATATAGGTGACCATTTCAACCGGGCGGTTGAAATGGTCAAAGTCGGAAGTGGTGCATTCCGTAACGTTGAACTTTTCCATTTATCACGAATGGCATGCCTTATAATTGCTGAAAATGCTGATTCAAAGAAAATGCTTGTTCAATTGGCTCGTAAATATTTTTCAGGTTCTGTAACATCTATGGAACTGATTGATAATACCCAATCCTCTAACATTCTATTTTATAAATCACCACAAGGAGAATCTCGCATTGAAGTAATTTTTAATAGTGAGACTTTCTGGATGTCGCAGAAACGGATGGCTTCCTTATTCGGAGTAGATATTAGGACCATTAATTATCATTTATCGCAAATATATGAGTCGGGCGAACTTGAAAAATCTTCAACTATCCGAAAAATTGGGATAGTTCAATTGGAGGGAGATCGAAACGTTGAGCGTACTCCACTTTTTTATAATCTTGATGCAATCATTGCTGTGGGTTATCGTGTCAATAGTTACCAGGCGACTCAATTTAGAATATGGGCCACTTCCGTTCTAAAGGAATTTATTGTCAAAGGATTTGTCTTGGACGATGAGCGCCTGAAACAAGGACACCATTTTGGTAAAGATTATTTTGATGATTTAATTGAGCGCATTCGTGAAATCCGTACGTCTGAACGAAGATATTACCAAAAAATCACAGATATATATGCCGAATGTAGTACGGATTATAGTGCCACGTCAGAAGAAACCAAGCAGTTTTTCAAAATGGTTCAGAATTTAATGCATCTGGCAGTGACTAAGCAAACTGCTGCTGAAATTATCTTTCAGCGAGCAGATGCTGACAAACCATTCATGGGACTAACTACTTGGAAAAAGGCTCCTCATGGGAGAGTCCAGAAATCAGATACTGAAGTAGCAAAAAATTATCTCTCAGCAGATGAGTTGAGTCAATTAAATGCGATTTCTACATCATTTCTTGATATTGCTGAAGCTCGTGCTCTACGCCATATTCCCACAACAATGGCGCAATGGAAAGAGCGATTACAATCATTTTTAACCTCTATGGATTATCCTGCCATTTTCAACGCAGGAGAAATTTCTCACGAACGAGCTATTGAAAAAGCCCATTCTGAATATGATAAATACAGATTAATTCAAGATCGCTCCTTCATCACAGATTTTGACAAATATATTTCTGATTCAGACGCACCTCTGCTTCCTTTCAATCTTAACCCTACAAAATAAGAATTACTATGCCTAATAATAAAGACAATAGCACCGCTAATTGCGGACATTGAGGATTTTTAGAAAGTAGGGTATAAATTGCAAAAAGTAGGGTATAAATTATAATTGGTAGGGTAAAAATGCTTAATTTTGCAGAAAAATTATGCAATATGGTTACAGAATCAGAAGAATTGGTAGGGAGATACCGAGCACTGGTGAATTAAGTTTGCCCCAACCAATCCACCCAACCCCAATCTCCCCTATCGCAAACGGAACGGATATATTATGGAATACATAATTTGAGGTCGCATTTTGCGACCTCAAAACTGCAATATCCTGTCTATTAACGATAACCATGTATCTTATAGAAATCAGAGTCATTAGAGTTCTCTTGGATGTTGGGTATTATCAGAGGAATTAGAGTTATTAGAAGACTCTGTTTTGTCGGGAGAACTCTGATGTCTCTGATAACTCTGATAAGAAGTATTTTGAAGGTCTTGTCGAGGACTCTGATGGCTCTGATAAGAAATATTTTGAATGCCATGTCGTGGACTCTGATGGCTCTGATAAGAAGTATTTTGAAACTCTTGTTGAGGACTCTGATGTCTCTGATTTCTCTGATAAGATTGTGTGTTCCTGACAGCTAATCTTGCTCGATACATCTCTTCTTTTATGCCTCCTTTTTCAAGGAAAAGAGCTTTCGCTCTTTCGATGACACAATAAAGCATATAGTCAAGTTGGTGGCAAAGAGTGATTGCTCCCTACTCCCGTCTCCTCCATTATTTGCTACACTCTAAATAAGGTAATATCTTGTATACCAACTAAAAACCACTCAAACTGACAAACTTGGAAATGATCCTATTAATTTTCGTCAGGGTTAAAGAAATTACCTCCAGATATATCATAGAAGCGATTGAAGAAATCTTTTAGACGTTGGATTACAGATTTCTTCTTTTCGGCGCGTCGAGCACCAGCATTGCCAAATAGCCCCATAGGTGGGAGGATTTCTGCAATACCAGTTCCACTTTCTCTGATTTCACCATTTCGGAATGATTGTCCTACGAATTCAAGGGTTTTCTCTCGATTCAACTTTTCTTCATTGATGATAGTTTCAATTTCTTTATGCTGACTTTGACGCACAAATTTGCTCCATTGGTCGTGTATATCCATATCTGGTGTATGGCTATCAATAAACTCTCGTATAAGCTCTTCCTTATTGCGAAGGTCGGGAGATGCTTGCACCGATTTAATTGTCTTGATGATAATTTCCCTGTCATGAGCTTCTTCCCCATTGAGCTGGCTTACAAGAAACAGGATATAGTCTATGTTGATTTCGATAGACTTCATCAATTCCATCTCAAATACAAGGTCATCGTTTATATTGGTGAGGTCTCCTCCTTTCGGACGATACTTATCATGCAATTCATTATAGAAACTTCGGTAATCAAGAAAATCGCTGTCAAGATCAATAATCTCCTTACCTGGAAACTCGTCAAAGGTAAGCAGAATGTTAAGTGCTCTCAGGATTGTGCCGAAAAGCTTGATGAATTCCTTTTCGGCAGTTTCTCCTACGATAGGGAAGCCGCATATAGGGAATTTCGTGAACAATTCTTCGATAAGTTCTTGCCATCCAGAGAAATGTTTGCCACTTTCGTCATTATATCCATAGTAATAATCATCGAAAGTCTTTAGCAATATCAATCCGCCTGCATCTTTATTTCCAAATAATTGTAGACAGTCGTTGGTCTCTTTTTCAAGATTTCTGAAACATACAATATTCCCATGATCCTTTATTGAATTGAGTATGCGGTTGGTGCGGGAGTAGGCTTGCAACAATCCATGCATACGCAAGTTTTTATCTACCCAAAGTGTATTAAGGGTAGTGGCATCGAATCCAGTCAAGAACATATTGACAACGATAAGCAAATCTACTTCACGATTTTTCATGCGCAAAGAAAGATCCTTGTAGTAGTTTTGGAATTTTTCAGCCGAAGTATCATAGCTTGTTCCAAACATTTCGTTATAGTCCTTGATACACTTCTCAAGGAATTCACGGCTGCTCTCATCAAGTCCTTCTGTATCTTCGGGAGTTTCATCCTCTATGTTCACATTCGGCGAATAACTATAAATAGTCGCAATTTTCAGACGTTTATCCGGTGGAAGCTGTTCCATTTGCTTCTTAAACTCGGTATAATAGAGTTTGACAAATGGAATAGATCCTACAGCAAATATAGAGTTGAAGCCAGTAAGTCTTACTTTTTGCTTCTCCTCAGTTATGGCGTTACGGTCTTTTGCCGATGCAACTTCTTTTACATTCGTAAGGCGGTTGAATGAATAGCTACGTGCGTCTCGACGTGTCTTTTGTGCAAAATGGTCAAGAATGTACTTCGTCACGAGTGATATGCGTTCATGTGCCATTAATGCTCGTTCACGGTCAATATTATTGATCATTTCATCAAGCACTTCATCCTCTTCTCGCATCGTGCGGATGTAATCCACTTTGAATGGCAATACATTCTCATCCCGAATGGCATCTACTATTGTGTAAAGGTGTAATTGATCGCCAAAAGCACCCTCGGTCGTAGTAAACTCTACGTTACGAACGGTCCCGGAGTTTTCAGGAAATATTGGTGTTCCGGTAAATCCGAACATGTGATATTTCTTGAATTTCTTAACTATTGCTTTATGCATATCTCCAAATTGGGAACGGTGACACTCATCGAAAATCAGCACAACGTGTTTCCCATAAATATCATGTTTGGGATTGCGGGCAATGAAATTGCTTAATTTTTGAATTGTGGTAATGATTATCTTAGCAGGACTTTTAGGAGCAAGCTGGTTGGCAAGTACTGCAGTAGATCCATTTGAGTTAGCTGCGCCTTTCTCAAAACGATCATACTCTTTCATGGTCTGATAGTCGAGGTCTTTACGATCAACAACAAAAAGAACTTTTTCAATTTCTGGCAACTGGGAAGCAAGACGAGCAGTCTTGAACGAGGTAAGAGTTTTCCCTGATCCTGTAGTATGCCATATGTATCCTCCTCCTTCACGTTTACCCCATGTTTTTGCATTCGTGCTGATATTGATTCTTCTGATGATTTCTTCAGTAGCAGCTATCTGATATGGACGCATCACGAGCAGAAGGTTTTCCGAAGTAAATACACAATAGCGTGTGAGAATATTAAGAAGAGTATGTTTGGCAAGAAATGTCTGTGTGAAATCAACGAGGTCAAGAATTGGTTCATTGTCTTTCTTTGCCCAATAAGAAGTAAATTCAAATGAGTTTGAAGTCTGTTTCTTACTCTTCCCTTTTCCTGCCTTTTGATTACTGCGAGCCACCGCATCTCGCGTTGTGTTGCTATAATATTTGGTTAGTGTACCATTACTTATGATGAATATCTGTACAAACTCAAAAAGTCCACATCCAGACCAGAATGACTCTCTCTGATAACGATTGATTTGGTTGAATGCATCCTTAATACTTACACCTCTACGCTTTAATTCCACATGAACTAAAGGCAGTCCATTGACAAGAATGGTGACGTCATATCGGTTCTCGAAGGACCCTCCTTCGGGAACGTATTGGTTTATAACCTGCAACGAGTTGTTGTGGATATTATCTTTGTCTATGAGGTAGATATTGGCAGTTGATCCATCCGGACGTACCCAAGATTTTTTGTGATCCTCTTGAATGGTACGGGTCTTTTCGACAATTCCTTGATTAGGATTGCCGATGTGTTCGTTAAAGAACTGCTTCCATTCGGTGTCGGAGAATGTAATATGGTTAAGGCGTTCAATCTGTTTACGTAGATTGGCAATTAGTTCCGCTTCATTCTTAATTGGGAGATAGTCGTAAGCTTGGCGAGTGAGTTGCTTAATAAAGTCATCTTCCATTTCAGCCTCACTCTGATATTGGGCTGCACTGCGATATCCAGGTTCAAACTCGGCAACTACAGTAGATTCTGGATTTTCCGACACTAATTGGTATAAATCTGCCATTGTTGGTTAGATAACTTGTTTAAAAGTTAAAAGTTTATTTCTGTAATATTCATACTGCTCTTTGACTGCAGCAATCTCCGCAGGTAGCCCTTGCGTAAGGTCATTGACAAGCGTCTCAAACCGGTCAAGGATAGTAACAATCTTTTCTTGAAGTTCAAGTGGAGGAATAGGGATGGGAATCTTTTCCATTTGGTTACTCATTAACTTAGGATTGCCCATTCCTTTATAAACATATTTGGGTGCTTGAATTTTAAGCCATTGAAGGAGGTATTTAATCATTATATTGGGATCTTTTACTGTAATTAATCCACATACATTAGTAATGTTAAATTTTCCATTTCTATAAAAAACAGAACCAGCATAAGCTCCATCAGTCGTCCAGGTTAAATATTCACCATTTATATCGTATGTTGATATACGCCCCAATTCCCCATTGTTGGCGGTTTGTGAAGAATAAACGGGATAGTCTCCTGAATTGTCTCGTAGATACTCCTTAGAATATACTTTTCCACGACTTAAGCATGCAATCTCGCCCATAGTTTTCCACTCAATTTCGTAACTTGCCCCCCCCCAGACAGTTACGTTCTTAATCTCTTGCTCATCATCGGTCCCGTAGCCACAGGCGGAGGGATTGAAGGTGAGCAAGAGATTACGATAATACTCGTATTGTTCTTTGCGCGCTTGCAGCTCCGCTTGCAGCTCCGCTTGCAGCTCCGCTGCGTGCGCACTGAAAGTGTCCAAAATC
>CAZCZX010000139.1:4315-7530 GCA_964503095.1 uncultured Sangeribacter sp. | reverse complement strand
GTCAGCCCTACCCATTATGGTATTTTCTATGAAGATATCAACCATGCTGCTGACGGCGGTCTGTATGCAGAATTGATACGCAACCGTTCATTTGAAGACGACTCCACTCCTTGCAACTGGCATGCCGTTGGGGATGCTCAGATCGCTTTAGTGCAAAATGATTTGCTCAACGATGTTCAACATAATGCTCTGAATGTCTCTGTCTCTCGTCCTGGCGACGGAGTGCGCAATGAGGGATTTTGGGGTATTAATGCAGTGAAAGGAACTTCCTATAAACTATCCTTCTGGGCAAAGAGCGACAAAAAATATAAGGGAACTGTCACAGCACGTCTTCAGTCGATAGACGGACAAAATCTCGGACAGTCTGAAATTAAGGTATCCTTATCCAAAGACTGGAAGAAGTATACTGCAACTATAGTGGCTACTGCCGACGACCCAAAGGCGGAATTCACTCTTACTGCCGACAAGCCAGGGCAGTTTCAACTTGATGTGGTCAGCCTTTTCCCTCCAACATTCAAGAATCGCGAGAACGGTATGCGTCCTGATTTGGCACAGATGCTCGCCGATATGAATCCGACTTTCATGCGTTTCCCCGGTGGATGTTTCGTGGAGGGGCAGGAAAGTCCTGACAACGCTTTCAGATGGAAACGCACAATTGGTCCTATCGAGCAGAGGGAAGGGCATAAGAACATTAATTGGGGCTACCGCACAAGCGATGGTATTGGATACCATGAGTATTTGCAGTTGTCAGAAGATTTGGGCGCAAAGCCATTGTATGTAGTGAATGTCGGAATCTGGCATGGCGGTTGCACTCCCTACGACCAAATTGGAGAATGGATCCAGGAGTGTCTCGACGCTCTGGAATATGCGAATGGCGATGTCACCACCAAGTATGGCAAGATGCGTGCTGACAATGGTCATCCAGAACCTTTCAATTTGGAATATATTGAGATAGGAAATGAAAACTACAATTTCCACATGGATGACAACTCCGACCAGAGCGACCATTATCCGGAACGATACATACAATTCTACAATGCTATCAAAGAGAAATATCCTAATGTGAAATGCATTGGAAATGTGGAGTCGTGGGCTACTGACTATCCTTCATGGCGCAACGATTATCCGGTGGATATTGTAGACGAGCACTACTACCGCAATCCTAAATGGTTTGCAGACAGATTCAATAAATATGACGATTACGACCGCTCCAAGCAAAAGGTATACGTCGGTGAGTATGCTGTCACGAGCAATTTCGGCGATATAGGCAATCTGAATGCTGCCTTAGGAGAGGCTGTCTATATGATGGGCATGGAAAACAATTCCGATGTAGTGGTGATGAACTCTTATGCTCCAATATTTGTGAATGAGAATGATGCACGCTGGCGTCCAGACATGATCCGCTTCAACTCATCAAAAGTCCTGGGCACTCCTTCCTACTATGTTCAGCAATTGTTTGCCAATAATATCGGTAAGCAGGTGGTCAAGACCAACTGGACATATGACCTTACTCAGTCTCAGCCCACAGAAGAGGAGAAAAATCAGTCGGTTCATGTCGGTTTTGCAACTTGGGGAACCCAGTCTGCTTTCCGCAATCCGCAGCTTATCATAGAAGGCAAGGTCATTAACTTAAGGGATTATGATAATTGGACTTCAGTAAGTGGAAAATGGGATGTGTCGGCTTCGGAAATAGTACAGACAGGAAATCAGCAACCGGCTATGATTGTATGCCCTGCAAAGATAGATTCTGAGAAATATACATTCAAGGTGCAAGCAAAGAAATTGTCTGGCATTGAAGGTTTCATGGCAATGTTCGGATATAAGAATCCTGACAACTATGCTTGGTATAATGTAGGCGGATGGTCGAACTCTCAAGACAATGTAGAGCAATCTATCGACGGCAATCGCGTGCCACTGTGTAGGGACAAGCGTTTCAGTGTAGAGACCGACCGTTGGTATGACTTGCAGGTAGATGTTGATGCGGACAGCGTACATTGCTACATCGACGGCAAACTTGATCTCGCTTGCAAGACTCAGAAGGGAAGTGCATATGAAGGCGTGTATGCCTCTACCACTATCGACGATGATGCAAAGATAATGTATGTGAAAGTGGTAAATGTTGGTGATGGTTATGCAGATGGAGTAGTGCGTTTGTCAAATTGTGCAGTAGATTCAAGCAAGGATGATGCACTTCAACTAATTAGATTGTCTTCCGCTAAAGGCAAAGATGAGAATACAATCGGAGAGCCTCAGAAAATCTATCCTGTAAATGGCAGCATCAAGCAAGGAAACGCCAATGAAGTGCTCTTTAACGTTCCTGGTTATTCTGTGAATATATTGAAAATTAGGATCCAATAAACTGTAAAAATTATCTTAAGGCAAACTGCGTCGACGGCAGATAAAACCAATTTGGCTTTATCTGCCGTCAGAAGTATATAGTCTCTACTACAAAACTCCTTTACGCCTTTCCGTTAGATAATTACATGCTTGCGAAAGTTGCGTTATATAAAGAATCCTATTCCTATGGTGAGGGGCGTGAAGTTGATGGGGGAGGAGTCTTTCAATACCTTCATCGGTGAGTAACGGATATAGATGCCAAGAGCATTGCCGTAGGAAAAAGCACCGAAAAAGTCCACGGTAGTCGGATTGCGTTTGAAATCTTTTGTGAAATACTCCTGTCGATTGCCATTAGCATCGTCGCATACACCTAAGAGAGAAGAATATGTGTTAAAGTTGAGGATCGGTCCTACCTTGAGTTTTAATAGAGATTTTGGGATTCTCCATTCATACAGTAAAGGCATTTGAAGACTGAAAACCTTGAGACGGGAGTATTTCACATTTACCCCTTCAGGAGCCTCACCCCATTCAATGCCTCCTGTATCTGATGTCGTGAGCCAACGCCCGTCTGCAGTTGCCTTATAGTTTCTCCAGTCGAATCCGAGACCAAGATATATACGCGACCTGCTGAATGAATATCCAAAATTAATGCAACTCAACCAGCTGATCTCAAATGATTTCGACCACTGGAGCCCTCCACCTCCCGTCTGGACATGAGCCTCGTTGAGTCCTACACAAAGGCCGTCAACCCCAATCGACCATCTGTCGCCAAAACATCCGCATTTTCCCTTTCTGTTTATGCAGTCAAGTCCAGGAATATCAAATATGGAGAATGAAGATTTTCGTGAAGTGCTCACTTTAGCCCCTGGTGTGTACTC
>CAZCZX010000139.1:2146-4215 GCA_964503095.1 uncultured Sangeribacter sp. | reverse complement strand
ATATGGAGAATGAAGATTTTCGTGAAGTGCTCACTTTAGCCCCTGGTGTGTACTCCACCAGGTATGATTCCTCTGTGCCACTCTTGTTGTCGGTCACTGTGATTCTTGTGCCCTCTGAACTTTCAGTAATGATAACTTTGGATGGGGCGTCCACTTCCATAAGCGTGTCCGGAACTTCTGCTCCTACAACAGTTTGTGGCTTGAGGGAAATAAGAAGAGAGATGGCTAATATGTATTTTAAAGTTTTCATATGAGATCTGTTAAAAATTGAAAGTGGCTCCTATACTCCAGGATTTAAGTTGGGGTCCATATGAGGATGGAAAAAGTGGCATTGGACTCCATGATGCGTATACCCCTAAAATGTCGCATACACCAAATGCACACATCAATTCTGCAGTGAAAAGACGTTGTTGAAGTCCTTTGTATGTAGTTTTAATTCTCATAGATCCTTTTGATATCTCCGTACGGGCATAAGCATATGTATTGAAACACCCAATCCCCCCTAAGGTGAACTTGAAGTCATGCCCCAACGGGACAGTAAACAACAGTGGGATTTGGAAATTAAGTAGATACATCCATGTAGACTTTATTGAATAGTCCTCTCCTGTCGGGATCAGGACCAGATTGGAATCATCAAGTGCATATGCAAATCCATCTTGGGCACGATACCATTGGGTTCCAACTCCAACTCCAGTCGAGAAGGAAGGTGTATGATCTCCTCGGTCCCATCCGATTCCGATGATTTCTCTAAATCCCAACTCAAATGAATTCTTGACATTCCCCTTGTCGAAGTAATTGAATCTTTGTCCGATGTAAGGATATTTAAGAAAGGTAATCCAGGTTCTCGGCCTGGAATATTTTTTATGCTTCGTCTTGCCTTTCCCGATGCCAAATGGCATCTCTAATTCAATTGTAGAGTCATCCTCATCGGCAAGAGAATCCTCAACTGTAATGGAATAGGAAAACCGTTCCGTCCCATATTCATTTTCGCTCTTCACATCAATCAGGGTAGTGTCGGCATTGCGCGACACAAGGATTTTCTCCGCGTTCTTAATAATTTTTACTGTGTCAGGAATATCCGGATTCTGTGCCTGGATATTGCATAAGGGAGCTGCTGCCAGTATTAACGTAAATAATAAATCCTTCATATTATTTGATTTTTTTTGTTATCATTTCTTTTACTTCGTCAGCCGACCAATTCCCCTCTATATAGACAAGAGTTGTCTTGTCTTTCCCCTTCGGGCGCATGTCGAGAAAGAAAAGATATTTTCTGTTGCGTCCTTCTCCTCCAAGGCCATAGAAACCAAAATATAGCATTCCTTCTTTATAAGTGGTCTCTTTGAAATCGGCTTTTGCCCCATCTTTCTTCACGCCCTTTGCAATGGCGTCCGCCTTCTCATTATCGCCAGACACTGACACACTTTTATAGGCTGTCAATCCTTTCCAATCAGTTTGCTTTCCTGAAAAAGACACCATAGTGACGGAAGGATTCTTTGCAAAATCCTCATTAAAGAATGGGGAGACATTAAGTTTCTCGCCCGAGGCAATCGAACTTGCAAGGCTAATTGCCAGGATAACAGAAAATGCTATCCATCTATACAAATTATGTTTCATATCCCCTCTTCATTAAATGCGTTTCTGATATCATCGAGATCATCGGAAATTGTCTGTGAGAATAATTCCGAAGACGAGTTGATATCATTCAGTTGATCGTCGACTATTTTCATTATCTCTGAATGATCATCGACCTTTACCCCTCCTACATATGCCATCATTCCTTCAATTTCAGCTCCTGCATTATGATGGAAATGATACACAAGGGCAGTAGTGCATAATAGTATTACCATGGCTGCCGCAACACCACGTTTTATGATGCGAAATCGTGACATCCTTCTCTCCAAAGGAGGATTCTGGGCTGAGCGTTTGCGTTGTGTAGCCAGCATAGAAGGATTGCGGGCCATCAGCATCACTGCAAGAGCCTCTTTCACTTTTTCGTCATCCCCTTTGAAGGCGAGCAGCATGCCGAATAGCTCATCTTCTTCGGAGTGAGACAACTGAGCCTCAAAATA
>CAZCZX010000139.1:0-2046 GCA_964503095.1 uncultured Sangeribacter sp. | reverse complement strand
CGGCGATGACTGTCGACAGTGATGTTTTTAGCCGCAACTGTAAGAAATCCTTCTGCCTCTCCCTGCGATGAAAACTCATCGCGACGGGTCCAGAGGCGACAGAAGGCATCCTGCAGGGCGTCTTCATCATCGTCGCTGTGTCGAGCCATCAGGCGTCGGCGTACATTGCGGAATGCTGATATGAAAAAATCTCTCTCCATATATCAGGTAGACGCAGATCAAGGGTGTTTGCAACAAATTTTATGCGAAAAATTTTAAGAAAATTTATTGGAGTTAAATCAAATTCTTGAAAATTGAGAAGTTTTGTATTAAATTTGCAAAAAATCTAATTATGAAGAGTATTATATCAGCATTAGCAATTTGCTTCTGTGTCGTGGCCCAGGCTTTCTGCGCGCCGCAATCACTTTATTTTGTAGGAGGTTTCAACAACTGGGATATTTCGCATCCAGAAATTGCAGTTCCGGATGCCAATGGCATTTTTGAAACTGATATTGACTTCTCAAATAATAGGGATTTCAAGATGTCGACAGTTAATCCGGAAGGTTCTTGGACTCGGTTTGATGAGGGTACTATTTATCCTGTTTCAGGAGTAAGTGAGAATGAATGGATAGCAATTCAGGAATTGCAGCAGTCTCCCAACATTGCAGCCCCGGGCAAGAGAATCTACACGGTGAAGGTTGATGCAGCCAATATGCGGATGATGTTTTCGACAAGTGCATCCGGACATGATCCATGGTCGGGTACTCTTCCTGTCATGTTCATAACTACCGAAGGAAATAAGCCAATTACTTCCAAGGAGGAATACCTGCAGGCAACTTATTACCTTGACCCGATGGGAGTAGAAGATGTAGAGGCGATCGGAAGCCCTGATGATCAAGCATTGATGCAGATTCGTGGACGAGGAAACTATACCTGGTGGGGATTTGACAAGAAACCTTACCGCATAAAACTTGACAAAAAGACTGAGTTGTTGGGTATGAAAAAGAGCAAGCATTTTGCTCTCTTGGCGCATGCTGATGACTCTGCTGCCGGATTGCGAAATGCACTTGGATTTTCTGCTTCCGAAGCAATAGAAATGCCATGGACTCCTGCTACTCGACCCCTTGAAGTGGTCTTGAATGGGGATTACATCGGTCTTTATTGGCTCACAGAGACAGTGCGGGTTGACAAAGACCGGGTAAACGTAGTGGAGCAGGAAGATGGAGCCATAGTTGATGTAGATGGAGGTTGGCTTGTAGAGATAGATAACTATGATTCAGATCCCCACGTCACTGTGATGGACACTTCAGGACACCCCATATGGTTTACATATAAGTCTCCTGAGGTTCTATCTGCTGAGCAGCATTCGTATCTTCAATCGGCGATGCAGTCTATTCAGAATGCTCTTGCCTCAGGCAATGAAAGAGATGCAAGCAATCTTGTAGATTTCGACGTCCTTGCACGATATTTCATAGTAAATCAACTGATGCTTGATATGGAATCATTCCATGGATCGTGCTATCTCAATCGTCAAAGGGGTGAAGACGAGAAATGGAAGTTTGGTCCGGTCTGGGACTTTGGAAATGCTTTTGCTGCCGGACGAGCTGACAAACCAAGGTTTATATTTGACCATCCCGATTTTTCACAAACATGGATAGGGGAGTTCTATGCAATGCCGACATTCGTTGACGCTGTTAAGATAATATGGAGCCGTTTTCTTGCCGATGGCCCGGAAATGCTTACGACCGCACTTCATGAGTATGCTGACCAGATAGCGGCTGCCGCTATCTGTGATGGCAAAAGATGGCCTAAATATTCGCATGCCGATGTAGCCGGAGAGTCAGATCGCCTACAGTCATGGCTCGACGGATCGATTGAATGGCTAAAAATCCAATGGGGAAATGGCGCTGAGGTTGAGAGAGTTGATAGTAATCAATTATCCTTTAGTGTCAATGGAAAAAATCTAACAATTGAAAGTTCAATCCAATGTCAACTCCCTTTAATCAGTATTGATGGCATAACGCGCATATTGACCTTACATCCCGGCACAAACACCTTCCAATTATC
>CAZCZX010000138.1:0-7536 GCA_964503095.1 uncultured Sangeribacter sp. | reverse complement strand
TTAAACGACAGTAAGGTTCACGCAAAGGGCGCAGTGGTGCAACGACCGCAAAGAAAGACCCTTTGAATTTGCAAAATTACAAAAAATAATTTAGAATTTAGAATTTAGAATTTAGAATTATTGATTTATATATGATTTTTGGATTTGATATTGGTAAAAATAATTTAGAATTTTCCTAAGACGCATCCAAATTGCTTCTAAGAGGCTAATCTTCCTACTACTTTACCCCAGTCTGGAGCGAGATGGGAGGAAGATCCCATCTCATATTGCTTCAGATATGTATGACTATATCCGAGTAAATATTTCCTGGCTTAATATACATTAAGTCTGATTCTTTAAGCCTATCATGGATCAAGGCGTCAATGAGGATATTTTCATAGGCTCTGGTCAACGGGCTGTAGTCTTCAGGATAATTCTCGGGATGATCAAAATATTTGAAATCGAACTTACGTGTGTGCTCCCAGAAATCATAGTACCATTGATCGTCTTTATCCTCCGAAGCAAAAGCCACACTATACTCACGGCGTTGTAGATCCATAAACCGTTCCATCACATCGTCTGGCACATCATCATCCGGCTCGATATATATTTGACCATCTATGTCGAAATTCCGATATTCCACCATTCCATTTGCAATGGATTGCCGAAGATGATTGGTTATTTTCAAAACTTTCTCAAAAAGTTCTTCTTCAAGTTCTCTAAACCGTTCGTTTAAATCCTTTCTTATTTCTTCCATGTCATTATATCGTTATTCCAAAATATTTTTTATTTAGCTTTGCGAGAATTTCTTTGGAAATTTCTACTTCTGGGCCGGCCACAATTACTGAATCTATGTCGCAATATGGGCATAGGGCTGTCTGATCATCGTCGACAAATTCTACGATCTCATCGGCTGGGAAGATACGCAGACAGAAAAAGCAGCCACATTCCTTGCCCGGTTTAATTTCGGAAGCATTAAGAGAACAGTGACGATAGAGCGCTTTAAGCTTTTCCTCTTGCTTTTTTCGTCGATTGGTCCGCGAATCATAATATCTATTCATAGCTTTTACTTTTAACGTGAAAGAATCTTATGGATCTCTTGCGCAAGGATTGTGATTCCTTCTTCTGTGTCGAGACGGAGTCCCGGGATATTAGTGCTCTCCTTGAAACGCTTGATATGCTCCTCTGGCAAATGGGAGCTTACCAGATCTTCGGTAAACCATCCATATACGGGGTGAGGTCCACGCTTTATGTAGGAGCTAACGGACATCTTTCTTGCCATTTGTATTTCCTCGTCGTTCAGATAGTAGTCGAAATAGTAGTCGAATAAGTGACCCTCATTCTCACCACCACGTCTCTCCCATAGCTTTTCTTTATCGCCAAGTCGCAACTTCATCCACTCCCAGGCCAACCAATCGGGATCTACAAAGATACGAGGACACTTATCGATCCGTGTAACGAGTAAGCATCCAGTTTCAATCGCGACAATCAAGTCAAATTTTTTAGACTTCAAACGACGTTCCAGTATCCTACGAGAATCCTCGAGAGAGCGGTCAGGCACGAATACAGCCACGTAGTAGCCCATCTGCTTCAGCCTCAAATAAAGTTCTTGGATGGTGGGGCTGTTATATGGCGAAAAATAGTCAGGAACGATAAGAATCCGTTTCTGTTGCTCTTCAGGAACTGCACGAGCAGTGGCAACGTTATCTATGGCATCCCGCAGTAAGTTAAGATCACGGCGAGTGTGAATACTTTCCAGCGGTAGGGGATCTTCCTGCCCCGCTATTAGCAACTTATGACCAGATTGGCCGTCAAACTTAGGCACATCGAAGAGTATGCCCAAAACTGAGAAGTTGCTGAGCTTTACCGGTTCGGCAAAATAGCAATTTTCATTTAGGTTTGCAAAAGCATTCCAACGTAGATTCATTATAGCCTCATAGACTTCCGCAAGAGGGTTAGTAATTTTATCCTTGGCAAAATCGCATATAAATCTTGCCAATCCCAGTGTGTCACCATCAAGTTCACGGTCTACCTCTACCTTCCATGGGAATTGATTCCAGAATTCTCCGATAAGCTCATCATTTGTTATAATGCTATAACGCCCCAAATATTTATGTCGATCAGATTTACTATCTCCTTCATATCCCAATATTTCCATCGGGTCGCTCACATATTCATATTTCTTTTCCCAATTTTGTTCGGCCAACTTTCGTAGGGCGTAATATTTCTTTTTCCATGGGATTTGCCAGGAATATTCAGGATTTACGAAAAGCATTTTACAGCCGGTGATCTTACCGGCAAACATGGCAGACTCTCCAAAGAGGATAATGGTGTGGGGCCTATCCTCCTCATAATCTAAACAACTCTGATCGTCTGCAAATGGTATGTATTCTTCTAATTCGTCTTCATCAAATTGATTTTCATCAACACTTTGTTTATCAACTATGACAGGAGTGACAGGGTCAGGCTTTGTTTCAGATGGAGTAATGGTTGGCTTACGATTCAGTGGGAACCATAAATCTCTATTGCGCTTGAGTTTCTTTCTTTTGACTTTCGGAATAGTTAGATCATTAGAGCCGTCCCACTTCAGGCGTCCGCACTCTGCGATCTGCTCAAGCTTGAGAGCTGAGAGTTCGAGGAGCCTTGACTCTGTCAACTCATCACCCTTATTCTCACCGCGCACCAACGCTGGAAGATCAGCTACTTTTACCGAATATTTGCCCTGAGCCTCAATAGCAGATTTGAGAGCCACCATAGTCTCATCATCAGCACTAACGCCAAAGTCAGGAACAATCAATATTTTAGTATACAAAGGAAACCACATAACAACCTATTTTAGTATTTAAGTTGAATAAATAATAGTAAAGTTTGGATCAAATTTCAAATTATTTTTTAATTCCCTTTAAATTATTGAAATGATGATATATATCAAAAATATAGCCATTAGTATCACGCCAATGAGTCTGCATAGACATCCCCACAAGGAGCTGATTCCTTCCGAAAGGAAATCAATGCCGAAGCCTAAGATCTTAAAGAACCAACCTAAAATTCCAAGCACAACGAATAATATAATTCCAATGACTATTATGCCTATAATTTCCATTATATGTTGATTTCTGGTAAAATAGCACGGTAAAAGTCAACAAAGTCTATTTCCCCATGCCAATATTTCAGCAATGAGTCTCTGTGGGAAATTATCCAGAGCCTGAGTTTTCCTAAATCTGTGTCAGATATTTTCAGGTCGAAATCTGTGACGAGAATCCGTGGGTCTACGCAGATTGACATAGGTATTAGATCATCGGGGAAAAGGCTATCACTCGTATTATTTGCAAATCTTATCATTGGCGGTCGCCAATCATCTTCCGAGCGCTTCACCTCAATCCATACTACCATAGGCAGATGTGTTTCTTTCTTGCTTAAACAGCTAAGTGTAGTCATCAGATCCTGACCAAGCGCTTCATCGTTATGATTGAACTGTTGAAGTGTTTTCATTTAATAGGACTCTTTAGTAAGGGACAGATGGCACGAGGCTGTCATGATCTATTCTGGAGAGGCAAAGGAGAGGAGATCCCAATCGTCGGGTGTGACGCTTATTACTTCAGAACCGTCAGATAAAATTACAACATCTGGTGCAGTTTGATAGGGATGGTTTTCTATACGATTGTAGATGGGTTTTATCTCAACATTTCCGTTGGCATCGCGGACTCCCCACAACCGGTTTTCACCTTGGAAGAGGGCGAGAGGAGCTGGACCATTGGCATTGCGAATAGGGGCTTCCTGCTGTTTCGGCTTATAGTTGCCGGGTAGGTGTCGTTTTTGTTTTGGCATATGTATATTTTTTATTGTTATTCAGTTACTTCATTGAGTTTTTGCCATATTTTGACCATGGCGAAGGTGTCGAGACCGCAGTAGTCGAGCAGAGCTCGACGTGTTTTTTCGCGTTCAGCTTGCGACATCTCGCCCATCTTCGGGTAGATTGTCATGGCGTCACCACCGTTCTTCACGCTTCCAGGCAGATTATGATAGTTGAGTGTCTCATCGTTAGGGAACAATGCGGGGAGCACTTTCTTGATTGAGAATGAGCCTCTCATCTCGGGCACATAATAGTAGCCCCTCTGAAACGGCACAAGCAAATCGACTATGTTGTCTGCTATATTCAGCAAGTGGTAGGCAAGGTCGGGATATTCAATCGCCAGTTCTCTCAATCGGGTGCACTCAAATGCTTTGTTGTATGCTATCGAGCAAACGTCAATAGGAATGTCTTGGCAAATCTGCTCTGCAAGTGCACGACGCGGATCATCAATCCCATTTCCAAGAAATTCTGTATGGTAGAGTTCTCCCCCTTCATTTTCAATCCAGTGAAGAGAATACTGAAATGGGATCTGCTGATATGGACGTGTACGTTGATATTTCGGAATGACAGGCTGCTCTGTTTCGAAATCAAGGAAGTATAGAGGATAACGAAGCGTTGTCAGGAAATCGCGTATGCCCTCCTTGTCGATATATGTGTTGTTGGTTAGGGTACTGGTTACCTGCAACTGCTGTCGGTCGCTAAGTTCAACATTGCAAACATCTACAAAAGACACTATTCCTTGATGATACAGATCCAACGACTTCTTGAAGGGCATACGGTAGAGCTTGAAAACGGAATTTTCCGGAATTTCATGTGTGCAATAATCCCAGAAAGCACAAGGATAAGGATTCCGGCAACATTCACCAAGCCTTTTGGTGGGTTCACTCTTTTCGTTCAAGACTTTTGCAGCGCGCTTTACATTGGTCTCTACTTTCATACTCTCTATTGCAACGAGTTCAGACATGTCTGTAATGTGAAAGAATTCATGAATGTCAAGCTCGCCATCGAGCAGATATTCATTATTCAATCGCACAAGATAGACACCCGTAACATTGATGCCGCAATGCTCGAGCACCCACTTCTGATAGGCGATGTCGCAAGCATACTTCTGCAGGTCTGCCGGATCATTTTTCTCCTGGGAATCATTTCCTGCGCTGCTTTTCACCTCATAGATGGCATAACCATCACCCTGCTTGCGCAAGATATCTACGGCGCAATAGTTTGCACCGTAGATTTTGTCATTAAATGCGAACGAAGCCTCACAAATGTTTTCAACACCTTGCGATATACATTCCTTTGTTCTTCGGATCATTTCGGAAAGGTCGAGGACATCGTCGTCAGTAAAGGCAGTGACTTCTACGAAATCACCAAAAAGCCCCATTGCAAGGTCGCCGACTATATTTCCGGTCGCAAAGCGGCTTTCAACAGCAGGGTCAACTGTCGCCTCTTCTGGCATATAGGTTCTCAACCACAATGCCTTCGGACATTGGCAGAATAATGTATATCTTGATTTTGAGAGACTCATAATAATTTTAGTTGCGCTTCCTCAACTTAAGAAGTGTGGGTCAATTTGTGATAATCATTTTCAATGACCTTAAGAATATCATCGAAAGTGGCCTCTGGTGATATCCGGACTCCTTGATAGCGAAACAAATAATCACCTTGAGATTTAAATTTACAAAATTTAGAGTCGTTATCTCTACTCATTGCTGCAAATATTCCAGGATACTCATCAATATAAGAATTGCGAAAATCCTTTAGATTCTTGCTAAAAAATTGCGAGTAGGTTTTAATGCATTGATCTTCACTTAAATCATCGCAAGGATAAACACCATGAGAATACTTGTCACCCTGCACTTGAATTACAAAGCTTCTACAATTTTTATTGTTTTCTTTATCCTCCTTTTCCTTTTTTTTGTCAAGAATCTTGGGATACCAGATTTCCATCATAGCCATTCCATGGCCATATCCCATTCTAATTTCGCTCTCTGGCAATGATTTTTTGACTTTTGCTGCAAAAGCTGACATCCTCATTTTGTCAACGAGGTCTAAAATACGTAAATTTTGCAGCTTAATACGGTCCTCCTTATTTAAAAGAAACTTATTATCATGAGGAGGCAGAAACTCCCTACACAAACATTCAAGGTTGGACACAAAATTACAGTAGTCCTTTATGAGATTAGCCACATATTTATCATCTATCAATTCTATTGACTGTAATAATTTGTCGCCCATTTGGTTATATGTAAGTATATTCCAACCTTCGTCTAAGATTCGTTGACGGTCTGAGAATTCCGTCATCATCGTAAGAAGATAGCAGGAAGAGTTTCCTCCATACTCTTGTAGCAATTCATTGTAACGAAGAATTTGGTCATAATAAGGAATGCTTTTCAGTTTGTTTTCCACTACAAGCAAAACTGAAGGCTTTTTCAGATCAGAGTCTGCAGATTTTGCAACTAAATCTAAATGGTTCCATTCCCTCGCCACTGTAAAATCACCTTCCTCGAATTGGAACAAGGAGCGGAAAATTTGTTTACCTAATTCAGGATTTTGGGGAGTGGATATCGTAGAAATCCACTCAAAAAAATTACTGTGGAAAAGTTCTTTTGATGCCAGACTGAAATGAAACATCGGTGACATTTTCAGTTCTGCCATACATCTATCAACAACACTATTATTCATTCTTATTTGATTTATTTGAAAAATCTTAATATTTCTTACAAAGATAAATATAAAAAATTACAATCACAAACTTACTGTGTGAACAAATCTTTCATATTATGTGAATAATTATTTCACACAAGGAATCTGGCGGCATATTTTTGTAATTTTGAGGAAAGTGTCTTTGAGATTGGGAAGCGGGGGTGCTGGATAAACATTGGGGAAATATGGTCGTGGGAACCATAGGGTCCGTCAATCACTGTGATTTGATCGTCGCTGCAATCTCTCATATAGTCCAGTTGCTGCCAGCACCTTTCAATCGAAACACTTCTTCCGACTGCAACCGCAAGAATCACCTCATTCTCATTAAGGATTTCGACTATCTCTCCTGGCCTGATTCTCATGCTACTTTCAGGACGACCTCGGAACCTTCCATATTCAGTGTCAATATCTCTATCCAGATATGAGCAATAAGTCCGGTCAAGTTGAGCTCCATTGCTATCATAGAGCCGGCATGATATTCCTAAGTCGACAAAACTACAGTTTAGATATTCCCCTAAAGGGTATTCCTTTATATGGAAGCAATATATCTCTTCCTCATATTCCAAAGCCCTCTTGATCGCATTTTGCATCATAGTTTCCGCCTCATTCAGCGAGTGAGCAAAAACAATCCTTGAATTATAGACGTCATAACGTGGGTAATGGCAACGTTTCCTCTCCGAAAGGGGACAAATGTTATATTCAATTACTTCAAAAATTGTCTCTTCTTCTCGGCGTGGCGGATTGAGTGCCAATGATTCAAATTCTTCAAATGTCATATTGTTTATTCTTAGTAAGTGAATGAGTTATTATTCAGAGGGGGCATTCTGGGCTACTTCCTTATATCCAATAATAATTGGATTGCGACCCTCAGCCAAAATATGGCTGAGATAGAAAAGTTGATGAAACTTCAAACCACATTCTTAGAGCCCATCTCAAATTTATGAGATTGTAGATTCCAGAACGAAGTGCAATAAATATGGCATTTTGATTTGGATTTCAAC
>CAZCZX010000137.1:0-7604 GCA_964503095.1 uncultured Sangeribacter sp. | reverse complement strand
AGCACTTCCGACTGCGGGGTGATGGGATAGCCGAAATAGCCGTCGCATCCGTAGCGGATTGCTGCATGGGCTATCGCCTCGTTGCCCTTCATGAGTCTTATTTCTTCCATATGTTGAGTTTTCTGTTTTTCAGTTTTATGTCTTCGCTGATTAGTCTAATTTTACTCGGTAAACCTCAATGCATGCGTCCGGGCAGACCAAAGCGCAGCTGCAGCATCCTATACAGGCCTCGGGATTAGACATGTAGGCGAAATGATAACCACGGTCGTTCACTTCATAGGGCTGAAGCGAAAGTGTATTGGTCGGACATGCGACCACACATAGATTGCATCCTTTACACCGTTCCTTGTTGACGGTGACGGCTCCTTGTATTTTTGCCATTTGTTTTTTATTATTTTTTAGAAGCTATATTAGCCTTTATCGCTTGCTTAGAAGTTTTTACTAAGCAAATGATTATTTAGATGTCTTTGCAAATACAAAGATAAGCAAAAATTTATTACTATTTGCCAAATGTTAAAAAGGTTTAACAAAATTTAATAATCAGCGCATATATACAAAAGTGTGCAATTTGCATCAATGCCTCTCCGACAGCAATCGAAGAGGCATTGACCTTATGACTTATTCATTATTCGCATCCCAGCAATTTTGCAAGAGTTTGCACTCCCTTGGTGGCAGGTTCGGGAATCACTGTCAGATTTGGAATATTGGGCGTGGAGGCGGGATTCGGGTCTATGTAATAGATAGGCACTCCCGGGCGAACACTATAGATAAGCCCTGCAGCCGGATATACTGCCAGGCTTGTGCCAATTACGCAGAATATATCAGCTTCGTGAGCCAACTCCATGGCTTTCTCTATATTTGGCACAGCCTCCTGAAAGAAGACGATATGCGGCCGCATAGGGTCGCCGTTAGCTCCTCTGGTAGCCGGAGTGGTATCAAGATTATCGGGTGATAGTGTCTCGACATATTCCGGATGAATGATAGAGCGGATCTTCATCAGTTCTCCATGAAGGTGCAGGATATTTTTTGAGCCTGCACGCTCATGAAGGTCATCGACATTTTGCGTGATTATATAGACATCGAAGCCCTTCTCAAGGTCTACAAGCGCCCGATGCGCGGCATTCGGCTCAGCTTTCAGCAAATCGTGCCTACGCTGATTGTAGAACTCGTGCACTAATTCCGGATTGCGTCGAAACCCATCGGCCGACGCCACATCCATAACCGGATAGTTTTCCCACAGACCGCCGGCATCACGGAAAGTCTTGATTCCGGACTCGGCGCTAATACCGGCACCTGTGCTTATCACTAATTTCTTTTTCATCAAACCTAAATTTATAATTTTAAACTCCCCCTTTAGGGGGTAAGGGGGCTTATTTCTCCCTCATAAAAATTTGGATAGGAGTGCCGTGGAAATCCCATTTTGCTCTTATCTTATTCTCAAGGAAGCGTCGATAAGGCTCTTTCACCCATTGAGGCAGGTTGCAGAAGAATACGAATGTCGGGATTATTGAATCCTTTAGCATCGTGACATATTTGATCTTCACAAACTTACCCTTGTTGCTTGGTGGAGGAGTGATGGCGATTTCCTCAAGCATATAAGTGTTGAGTTGAGAGGTAGGTATCACTCTGCGGCGGTTTTCATATACCTTCACAGCCGTCTCCAGCACATTGTAGATTCTCTGTTTGGTCAAAGCCGATGCAAAGATGATGGGGAAGTCGGTGAAAGGTGCGAATTTGCCACGGATGGCTTCCTCATAGCGTTTCTGCGCCTCCAGGCTGCGGTCTTCCACAAGGTCCCACTTGTTGACACACACCACGAGCCCCTTCTTATTTTTCTGGATAAGAGAGAAGATATTTGCATCCTGGCCTTCAATGCCACGAGTGGCATCGATCATAAGTATGCAGACATCAGAAGCCTCGATGGCTCGTATCGAGCGGATAACGGAATAATACTCTATATCCTCATTCACCTTCTGCTTCTTGCGGATTCCGGCAGTGTCGACGAGATAGAAGTCGAATCCAAATTTATTATAACGGTGATAGATGGAGTCGCGAGTGGTGCCGGCGATGTCTGTCACAATGTGTCGCTCTTCTCCAATAAAGGCATTGATGAGGGAGGATTTGCCAGCGTTCGGTCTACCTACAATAGCAAATTTGGCAATATTCTCCTCAGTTTCGTCCTTGTCTGGAGTGTTTGGGAAGTCCTTGATTATTTCGTCGAGGAGGTCGCCGGTGCCGGAGCCGTTGGCCGACGACACCTCTAAGGGGTCTCCAAGACCGAGAGAATAAAATTCAGCGACATTATATTTTGAATCGCTCTTATCTTCCTTGTTGGCAACGAGGATAATGGGCTTCTTGCTTCGGCGCAGTATAGCTGCCACCTTGTCGTCAAGATCAGTCACACCCACGGATGCATCCACCACGAAGAGAATCACGTCCGCCTCTTCAATGGCTATATGCACTTGCTTATTGATTTCCTCCTCGAATATGTCGTCGGAGTTCACGACCCAACCACCGGTATCGACGATTGAGAATTCCTGGCCATCCCAGTCCACTTTGCCATACTGGCGGTCGCGGGTGGTGCCGGAAGTGTCATCTACGATGGCGGCTCTGGTCTGCGTCAAACGGTTGAAGAGCGTGGATTTCCCCACGTTCGGCCGCCCTACTATTGCTACTAATTTACTCATAGTTTTTTTAATTCATAATTCAAAATGCATAATTCATAATTAATCCGCAATAATAATTCACAATTCTAATACTGTGTATCTAATTGTGCATTATGAATTTTGCATTATGCATTTTTATTCTATGTATCCGAATTGTCTTAGTTTGTTTTCTCTGTTTCTCCAGTCTTTCTCTACCTTTACGAATAGTTCGAGATAAACTTTTTTGTCGAAGAATTTCTCGATGTCCTGGCGGGCTGCAATACCGATTTTCTTAATCTTCTCGCCCCCCTTGCCGATAATGATACCCTTCTGGGTGTCACGCTCTACGTAGATGACAGCCATGATATGGATTGAGTTCTCTTTTTCCTCAAATTTCTCTACGAGCACTTCTGCTGAATATGGGATTTCCTTGTCGTAATTCAGGAGAAGTTTCTCACGGATGATTTCAGTGACGAAGAATCGCATTGGCTTGTCGGTCAGAGCATCCTTGCCGAAGAATGGAGGCGACGGCGGAAGGAGTTCTATGATGCGTGACTTAAGGTTTTCTACATTGAAGTTCTGCGTTGCGCTAATGGGGAACACCTCAGCGTTTGGCAGTCGCTTTTTCCAAGCCTCGACGAGGGCCTCAAGTTCCTCATTATTCTTGAGAAGGTCAACTTTATTGATTACGAGAAGCACGGGAACTTTTTCCTTTGCCACACGGTCAAGGAATTCTTTATTTTTTTCAGGATCTTCAACTACATCGGTGACATATAGCAGTATATCGGCATCGGTCAATGCCCCTTCTGAGAATTCAAGCATTGACTCCTGAAGTTTATATTTTGGTTTCAAGACTCCCGGGGTGTCGCTGAATACGATCTGGTATTCGGGAGTGTTTACAATGCCTGTGATGCGGTGGCGGGTGGTCTGTGCCTTTGATGTGATGATTGAAATGCGCTCGCCAACGAGGTCGTTCATCAATGTAGACTTTCCAACGTTAGGGTTGCCTACGATATTTACAAATCCGGCACGGTGAGTTCCTGTGTATTCTGGTGCAGAGACTGGAGTGTTTTCAGTTTCTGTAATTGTCTCGCTAATGATTTTGTTTTCTTCCATAATATTATCTTGTGTTTTTCAATTAAAATTCAGTGAATGAGAAGGGGAGGAGTGAGGAAATGGATGGGAACACGTAAATGCAGTCCGCACCAAAAAGAATTACTTCGATTGGCCCATAAAGATGTTCATATTCAAGCAGGGCTTGACGGCATGCACCGCATGGAGAAATAGGACTTGACTGAAACTTAGCCTCGTCTTCCTTTCCTTTGGGCATATCCCCAACATTACGGGCGGCTATGGCAATTTTTTTCATCGCCATGCCAGGATTGAGTGCTGATGCTTGCCAACAGGCATTTCGCTCTGCGCATATTCCGGAAGGATATGCAGCGTTCTCCTGATTTGAGCCGCTTACAATTGATCCGTCAGCCATACGGATGGCAGCCCCTACATGGAAACGGGAGTAGGGAGCATAGCTACGGTAGGTCATCATCTTTGCCTTGGAGATAAGTTCCCGGTCGTCGGCGGAAAGTTCTTCAGGGGCTACAGATTTATATGTTATTTCTATTTTATTTTCTTTCATGGTATGAAAAATTATGATCACGAGGCTCACAATCCGGCCACGTCTACATTTTATTAACAACGAGTCGGCGTTTTAGGTTGAGTGATAAGAGCAAGGGGCTGACAAAAAAATCTCTAAATAATTGCCAAACTCACAAAAATGTATTACCTTTGCATTCCCAAAGGGCATGAGTCTGCCATGATTGACCCTTGACTCTTGGATATTGACATGGACACGCCTCTGTAGTTCAACGGATAGAATAGAAGTTTCCTAAACTTTAGATAGGGGTTCGATTCCCCTCGGAGGTACGTAGAAAATCCCACCTGTCTATAACTGACGGTTGGGATTTTCCTTTATTTGTATTCAGGGATTTGGTCGGGATGGAAGGTGATGGAACGAGAGGTAGGGGAGGATGCGAGGAAGTAGCCGAGTACGCGTGGACCGGTGAACAATATGGGGCCGCTGCTGTCGTTTTGAAGAGCCTCAAGATAATCATGCATTTCCTTGGATATGCGTGTGACTGTGCATGTCATTACGTCACCATCGAAAAGAACTGTGTCGTCGTCTTCCTCATCAGTATCGCGTCTTGATGTCATAGTGAAAAATGTTGCCACTCCATCGTATGCCACTCGGTCGTCTTGCTCCTGCCATGAGTAAATCTCACCGTTGCGATAAAGTTTTACCCAATAACACTCCTGATCCTTCTCCGGATTGTCGGCGTAAAGCACTTGCAATACTGCCACTTGGTCGTAGGGCATATTGATCCAATTGAATTCCATGCCCAGAATCTCTGTAGGGGGATACATCGTTGTCTCCATTTCATAGACAATCCCCTCTCGTTCAACTTTGAGACTATAATCATGGCCCACAATGCCTGGGATATCATTGGTGAAATATCCTTCGTCATTTGGACTGATGGAGTATTCCTCTCCCGAATTTAGATCGTAGAGAGTCACAGTGGCATCTGTGAGCCGGGTGAGATTCATTGGCTCATCCATTGGCGTAGTCAGAGTGATTGCAGCGCGGAATCCCTCTGGTGTAAGTTCGGCTTCTATCACAGTCAGGGGCTCAATATCGTGATATTTCAAATCAAGATCCTTGGAGCAAGACGATATCATAATGCATAATGCACAATTCATAATGCATAATTTATAAATCGTAGGGAGTTTCATAATGAAAAATGCTTAAAAATAGGGGAGTGTACATTAGAATTTCAGAGTATAGGAGACAGAGGGAACAAGTCCGTACATGGCTTGCTGAACAGCCTGAGTTCCGGAAGGTTTATCCGGGTCATCCCTGAAATAGACTACGTAAGGATTATATCGGCAATAAGCATTGTAGATTCCGAAAGCCCATTCATAGGTCAATTTCCTGCCTACATGAGTGTATGTGGCAGAGAGGTCAAGGCGATGGGTAGGTGGTGCCTTATATGAATTGCGTTGTGAATAATAGTAACAGGTTTCCCCAGCCACTTCATATTTCACGTCAGGAGCAGTCAATGGTTGACCTGAAAGGAAAATCCATGACCCAGAAAGATTCCATCTGTCGGTGAGGCGGAATATTGCCGTCACTGCAAGGTCGTGGGTACGGTTGTTGGAAGCGTCATACCATTTTCCTTCATTGATGCCCGGGATTTTTGTGGCTGTATGCGAGATAGTATATGCAATCCATCCTGTCAAACGACCATTGTTTTTTCTGAACATGAATTCAGCGCCATATCCTCTCCCTTTGCCACCAAGAATAATGTCTTCCAAGGCAATATCAGAGAATGATGTCCTACCATCTTTGTAGTCGTAGACATTTTTTATGTCACGATAGAATCCTTCTGCCGACCAATCGAAATCACCGTTATCAGTCATGCCTGAATAGCCAATGGCATATTGGATCGCCCTTTCGGGTTTTACTACAGCCGATGTCAGTGCATATCTGTCGAAAGGAAAAGAGGTGGTGGTGCTTCGGATAGCGTGCAGATCTTGAGATGAAGATCCTACGCCAGCCTTGATATTATGATTTTGATTGATGTTGTATTTGATGTTAATTCTTGGATCCGGCGTGATATAGGTCTTTCCATCGAATTGATTGGGAACGCCGTAAACGGAAATGAATTCATGAAACCTGGATTGAGACAATACAGAAGAAACATTGAGCCGGATGCCTGCTGTCACATCCACCTTTTCAGAGAAAGAACCCTCATAGTCAATCCACGCAGAATTTTGCCAAAGGGATCTTATTTCCTTTTCAAAAGAGTCGTTCAATAGCCACTCTGCCGATTTGACTTTTAGAAATTCAGACCGCAGACCAAACTCAATACCTTGGTGTTCGGCTATTTGCCAGTGTGTTTTTTCATTGAGAGAATAATTGTGGATATATGTAAGCATCTCCTGGTCGAGCGCCATGATGTCCATCGACATCTTGGGATTAAAATGGGTCAACGAAGCAGTTGTGGTGAAAGTCAAGGGGTCGGTAGTTCTTGCATTCCAGTTGATAGATGCTCCAAGATTTCCCCAATAGAGCCCCATCAGGTCGCTTATGGCCATATTGTCGTGGCTAATAAAGAAACTGCCGTCGATGATGTGACCTGCACGAGGATTGTATCGCAATTTTGCAGTGACATCATAGAAATTCATCACGGTGCTTCTATATTTAGGCACAAGTTTAAGGAAAGCATCCACATATGAACGGCGAGCCGTGACTGCAAACGAAAGTTTATCCTTGACGATAGGACCTTCGGCTTTAATTTTTGCAGCGAGAATACCTATGGTGAATGATCCATGGTAAGATTCCATGTCTCCGGGCATAAGGGTGGTCTCCAATACAGATGAAGTCGCGTCGCCATACATAGCAGGGTAGGGACCTTTGAAAAGCGTCGCGCTTCCGAGAGCATCGTCGTTGAAAGTGGAGAAAATCCCCATCACATGAGAGGGATTGTAGAGAGATATTCCATCAAGGAGCACAAGGTTTTGATAGGCATTCCCTCCTCTTACTTCAAAGCCACCACCTCCATCTCCTTCACTTCTCACACCAGGCAAAAGGGAAATAGACTTGAGGATATCGTTTTCCCCTCCGAAAGAAGGGAGTTGGTTGAGGCGTCCCAATTCCAGTTTTTCTGAGCCTATTCGGGTGTTTTCGATGCGTTGTCGGGCAGAATTTCCGGTGACTATCACTTCATTGAGAATGGTCTCTGAAATAGAATCTGCAGGAGAAATATCTGCCAGGCAGATTAATGAACTTACAAGCCAGGATATAATTATACCAAATTTTTTAATCATACTTTTACGATTGAGACTGCAAAATTACAAAAATTCAGCATAATCCACAAATGTGCAAGAGCAGAACGCGATTGT
>CAZCZX010000136.1:0-7636 GCA_964503095.1 uncultured Sangeribacter sp. | reverse complement strand
ATCTACGTCTTCAACATGGATAAAGAAGGCAACCTCCTAAAAATGATGCAAGGCCAAAACGTAGGCACCCTCGTCTATTAAAAATCCTACAATTAGCCAATTGATCTAATTAGACTAATTAGTCCAATTAGACCTATTTATCCAAATAAAAAATAAATAATTAAAATTGCATTAACAAAAACATGGAAGTAAAAGAATATCTTGACAACGCCCAGGACTCGATGGAACTCGCTGCCGACTATCTGGAAGAAACCTTAGCCCGTGTCCGCGCCGGCAAGGCATCTGCAAAACTCCTCGATGGAATAAAAGTAGACTACTATGGCAGCATGGCTCCAATCTCCAACGTGGCTAACGTGTCTGTCCCGGATGCGCGCACTATTGCCATCACTCCTTGGGAAAAAACTATGATCAAGGTGATAGAAAAGGCCATTATAAACTCCGAACTCGGAATTACTCCCGAAAATAATGGCGAGATGATCCGCCTCTCAATCCCCCCTCTTACTGAAGATCGCCGTAAGCAACTCGTGAAGCAGTGCAAGGCTGAGGCAGAAAATGCTAAGGTTTCTGTCCGTAATGCACGTCGCGAAGCCATCGACGGACTGAAAAAGGAAATCAAGCAAGGTCTAAGTGAAGATGTAGAAAAGGATGCTGAAGCCAATGTCCAGAAACTCCACGACAAATATCTCAAGAAAATCGACGAAATCTTCGCAGCAAAAGAAAAAGAAATTCTCACAGTCTAATCTTTTCTTACAGTATAATTGGTCTAATTGGTCGCATAAGGCTAATTAGACCAATTAGACCTATTAGCTCAATTTCACTTATTGCTTAAATCTCACCATCCATGAAAAAGACAATACTATCAGCTGCTCTCGCTATTCTTGCCCTCCCTATTTCGGCCCAGACTTTCAAGGAATGGCAAGACCCTAACATAAATGCCGTCAACCGCGCACCTATGCGATCTGAGGCTTTCGCCTTCAAAAAAGGGGAAAAAGGGTCATTTAAGACTGACCGTAAAATGTCTTCCAATTATCTGTCGCTAAATGGTGACTGGAAATTCAATTGGGTCAACGATGCTTCTTCCCGTCCCACCGAATTCTGGAAAAAAGATTTCAACGACAAAGGTTGGGATACAATAAAAGTACCCGGTTGCTGGGAACTTAACGGATATGGCGATCCTCTTTACACTAACGTGCCATATGCCTGGGACCGCTTCTTCAAAAACAATCCCCCTTATGTGCCTGAGCAGGAAAACCATGTAGGCACCTACCGCCGTGAGATTCTTGTTCCAGCCGACTGGAAAGGTAAAGAAATCTTCGCGCATTTCGGTTCAGTCACTTCAAATATCTATCTTTGGGTCAACGGTAAATACGTTGGTTATAGCGAAGATAGCAAACTCGAGGCTGAATTCAACCTCACTCCCTACCTTGTTCCTGGTAAGGAAAATCTCATATGCTTTCAAGTATTCCGCTGGTGTGATGGCTCATATCTCGAAGACCAGGATTTCTGGCGCCTATCCGGAGTAGGTCGTGACTGTTATCTTTTTGCCCGCGATAAGAATCGCATAGCTGATATCCGTGTCACTCCCGATCTGACTGACAATTACACCGACGGTGTGCTCGATATAGATCTTACTCTCACTGCCAACAAACCTGTCACCCTTACCCTCACAGATGCTGAAGGAAATGCTGTGGCTACCGGCACTGCCGCAAAGTCAGGAAAAACAACTCTTAAGGTTGCAAATCCCCACAAGTGGACGGCAGAGACTCCTTATCTCTATACCCTTACTGCTACAATGGCCGGCAATGATGAAGTTGTGCCTGTCAATGTAGGTTTTCGTAAGATTGAACTCAAAGGCAACCAAATTCTTGTAAATGGAAAGCCAGTCCTATTCAAAGGTGCCGATCGCCATGAACTTGATCCGGATGGTGGCTATGTAGTAAGCCCTGAGCGCATGCTTGAGGATGTGCAACTCATGAAGAAACTAAACATGAATGCTGTACGCACCTCCCACTATCCAAATGATGAACTCTGGTATGAACTCTGCGACCGTTACGGCCTATATGTAGTGGCGGAGGCTAATGTGGAGAGCCATGGCATGGGATATGGCGAACATACTCTTGCAAAAGATCCTGCCTACCACAAAGCGCATCAGGAACGCAATCAGCGCAATGTAGTCCGCAACTTCAACCATCCTTCTGTAATTTTCTGGAGCCTTGGCAACGAAGCCGGATATGGTCCCAACTTTGAGGATGCCTATGATTGGATTAAGGCTTTTGATCCATCACGTGCTGTGCAGTATGAGCAGGCTGGACACGACCGAAAGACTGATATCTTCTGCCCAATGTATTATGGATATGAAGGTATGGAGGCTTGGGGCAAAAATCCGAATACAGATCGCCCTCTCATACAGTGCGAATACGCCCACGCCATGGGCAACTCAATGGGTGGATTCAAAGAGTATTGGGATCTCATTCGCAAATATCCAAGTCTGCAGGGTGGTTTTATCTGGGATTTCGTCGACCAAGGTATCCGCGTGAAAGATGAGAATGGCGTAGAATATTTTGCTTATGGAGGTGACTTCAACGATTATGATGCAAGCGACAACAATTTCTGCATCAACGGCGTAGTAAGCCCTGACCGTCTTCCTAACCCACATGCCGATGAAGTACGCTATTTCTACCAGAACGTCTGGACCACTCCAACCGACATCAAGAGCGGTAAGGTAAACGTCTACAATGAAAACTTCTTCCGCGATCTTTCCGACCTAAACCTCGATTGGACTCTTATCCATGATGGAAAGCCAGTGCGCAAAGGCTCCATCTCCAACCTGAATGTGGCTCCCGGAGAGACAGCGCAAGTCACAATTCCCTACGGTGAAATTTCAGACAAAGGCGAATGGCTTCTAAATGTAGACTACACTCTGAAAGAGACCGATGGTCTCCTTCCCGCAGGATATGCCGTAGCCCGCGATCAGCTTGAAGTGGCAATGGCTGGTGGTCCGGTAGTTGTCGTAGACCCACAGGGTAAAAATACCACTTTTGCTGCTCCTAAAGTAAAAGATAACCATGTCAATTTCTTAAAGATCCAAGGTCAGAACTTCCTGATTGAGTTCAATAAGCATAATGGTTTCATGACCAAGTATGAAGTAGATGGTATGTCGCTCCTTGCCGATGGTGGACAACTAACTCCTAACTTCTGGCGAGCACCGACCGACAACGACTTCGGGGCTGGTCTGCAACGCAGATATGAGGCTTGGCGCAAACCTGAAATGAAACTCATCGAGTTGAAGACCCTTGATGTTAAAGGTAGCGATGGTTGGATAAGTGTAGTGGCTCGTTATGAGATGCCATCAGTGAAGGGTCTGTTGCTGATGGCGTATACCATCACTTCCTATGGCTCGGTGATTGTCAATGAGAGGTTTACTCCTGCTCAGAAAGATGCTGAAGTAAGCAATCTCTTCCGCTTCGGAATGCAGATGCAGATGCCCGAGTCGTTTGATGCAATTGAATATTATGGTCGTGGCCCGATAGAGAATTATGCCGACCGCAACCACTCCACATTCCTCGGCGTCTACAATCAAAAGGTAGCCGACCAGTTCTATCCATACATACGTCCGCAAGAAACTGGTACCAAGACTGATGTCCGCTATTGGAAGCAGCTCAATGCCTCCGGAAATGGTTTGGAATTCGTGGCTCAGGATCCGTTCTCTATTTCAGCCCTCAACTACAGCATCGACAGCCTTGACGACTATCCAAACAAAGACCGCACCCCACACAGCCACGGTCCCTTTGTAAAGAAATCAGACTTCACAAACATCTGCATCGACAAGGCACAGATGGGCCTCGCTTGTGTCAATAGCTGGGGAGCCGTTCCTCTTCCCCAATACATGCTCCCCTACGGCGAATACGACTTCTCATTTACAATGAAGCCCGTCTTCCACCAAATCCAACCCAAATACTAATAATATAAAAAATGGAACATATTAAAGTAAAGATCATCAATGACTCTCCCTATGAGTTGCCAGCCTACGAGACGCATTCTGCTGCAGGCATGGACGTACGCGCAAATATAACCGAACCCATCACTCTCGGTCCACTGGAACGCTGTCTGATTCCTACTGGCCTGCGCATGCAGTTGCCTCAAGGATATGAATGCCAGATCCGTCCTCGTTCAGGACTCGCACTCAAGCATGGACTCTCGCTCGTCAACACCCCGGGAACTGTGGATGCAGACTATCGAGGCGACATCGGCATAATCCTGATTAATCTATCAAATGAGCCTTACACCATCACTCCGGGTGAACGCATAGCCCAGATGGTGATAAAAGAATATGTACATGTAGAGTGGGAACCGGTAAAGCACATCGACACCACCAAACGTGGTGACGGAGCCTTCGGCCACACCGGCACCGAATAACACCTCCTTTATAAGTATAACTCAACTTTCGCGAGCAAAAGTTGAGTTATTAAGAGCCCATCTCATAAAAATTTGAGATGGGCTCTTACTTTCTGATATAGTGTGGCATTTCTTCAGGTATGACCATCGACAGCTCGACGAGACCGCCAAGCGAGCCATCCTCCTTGTGCCATACAGTCTGATAAATCATCTTGCGCAGACCCTCCTTCTCAATAGTATACGCATTTGATCCCCCCTCTTCAAGCAACCTACGGATAATTCCCTTTGACCGCTCATTATGATAATCCATTATATTATGTCCGATAAGGTCGGCACCGCCCCGTTTGGCAAAAGTCTGGCGCGACCGCTCATTCATATATATAATCCGGCAGTCGGTATCCACCACCGTCACCGCGCAATTCATCCCAAAAGCCCATTCCGGCATATTTTCCATAATCAAATCTAAATATTCTATCCACAAAGTTAATACTTTTTTTTGAATTTCTTAAAAATATTTTTGTTATGAGCTTATGCCCAAAGTGCTATATGCAGGGGGAGGGTTGAGGTTGATTTGGGATGACTTTGACCCAGAATTGAATCAGGGGAAAGATTTGGAAATATATGGGATTTTCATTAAATTTGTGCTTTAATAAATAATTGAAGTCTTGCAAACTAACCTTCAACCTTCGCTTTCGGGAGTTGAGTCAATAAAAGAATTATGAAAAGTGGAAAATTTTTTGGTATAGCGAGTTTATGCGCTGTCGCTGCCATGACAACACTCGTTGGATGCAATTCAAAAACAAATCAGATTGAAATGGAAGAAAACAGCAAAACAGTTTCTTTAACTTGGATTGAGGATAACCCCGGTCCATCTATGAATGACCGGGCTCTATTTCCCGAAGTTCCAGACTCAGTTTGGACTAAACTGGGGATTGGAGATGGAGTGCCATCATCGATGAGTTGCTTTCTTGTACAGACAGAAGGGAAGAATATACTCTTTGATACGGGCTTAGGGGCTCCATTCAGTCAATTGCAATCCAAACTTGCAGAAAAAGGTCTGACCTCTGACAGCATCGACTATATATTCATCACGCACCTGCACGGCGACCATATAGGAGGGATGATGAAAGATGGGGCAATTGTGTTTCCGAATGCGGCTGTATACGTGAATAGAAAAGAGGCTGAAGCATGGAAGAATATGCCCGACGGCAAGGGGGATCAAGCTGTGGCAGTATTGAATGCATATCAAGACAGACTGCATCAGTTTGAAGCAGGCGACACCCTTGATCTCGACATTATAAGCATTCCCGCATATGGGCATACCCCGGGACACACCGTATATCAAAAAGACTCGATTTTGATAGTCGGAGACATCATGCATGGAGTAGCATTGCAGTCGCAATATCCAGAGTATTGTGCAAGGTATGACATGGATCATGAAGCCGCTGTAGAAGCTCGGAAGCGGATAATGCAGTATGCTGAGGAAAATGGATTTACCATGTACGGCATGCACTTCCCGGCCGGCGATGTCAGTGCGGAGCCTTGATGGAATGAACCAAACTAAAAAAGTTTATTTTCATTTTGGCTATAGTTGATTCCGGGAGCATATTCCTGTTTTCCAAGAAAACTGAGAGGATGTTTACTTAAGTATACTTCAATAAGTGTGTACCATAGATGAAACATGAAACTTCTCAAAAATCGCGATTTTTGAGAAGTATTATACTAATTCAGAAACAGACTCTATTGGTGGGATGTTTTCTGCACTCTTATTATCAGAAACACTCAAGAACAAGTTCATCAAAGGAATATTCATATAGTAATGAGTTTTTCCAATTTTTACCTTATCAATTAACCCAGTTTTTACCAATCCATTAAGATACCTTGTGGCAGTGTTTCGACTTACCTCAAGTTCAGTCATGGCTTATTATTGGTTTAATAGTTTGAAATTTTCACGAGTTATCTCAATTTCGCGCTTCAATTCCTCTTCAGTAGGCATTAGAAGCTTATATTGTGGAGAAAACACCCCTATGTCGTTACGGTTTCCCAGAGTAAATCTTACGACAGCATCATTCTTCTCCGAACACAATATGATTCCGACAGTGGGGTTATCTTGATCGGTGCATACTTCCATATTGTAGTAATTCACATATAGTTGCATCTGTCCTATATCCGAATAGTCGGGAGCGTGCATCTTAAGGTCGATAATGACATAGCATCGTGCCGGGATGTTGTAGAAAACGAGGTCGGGGTAGAAGTGCAGACCATCTATGGTGATTCGTTTCTGTCTCCCCAGGAAAGCGAAACCGCGTCCAAGTTCAAGCATGAACTGTTCGAGATGACTGATGATAGCCTTTTCAAGCTCCGATTCCTGTAAAGCTGCATCCGGCTTTACATCAAGAAATTCAAGTATGAACGGATCATGTACCAATGTCAGGGGATCGAACTTATCTGGCTTCGTCGGCAGGTTAGCTTTCAGCAAACTTTGAGTCTCCTCACTATCGCGATGAGTGGAAAGCAGACGTTCATAGTGCTGGGTAGCAATCTGGCGTTCCAATTCCCTAACACTCCAGCAGCCTTTAGCTGCTTCTTCGGCATAATATTCCCTTGCTTGGTCATTGCTGACTCGTATAAGATGTTTATAGTGAGTCCAACTCAATTCGCCACTCACTGAGTGGCAATTTGGGAACATGAGATAGAATTGCCTCATTGTTCTCAGATTTGAGCGAGTGAACCCCTTGCCTAATTCAGTCGTCAGTCTTTCGGCAAGACGGTCTATGAGATTGTTGCCGTAAGCGGCTTTGTGATTACCACCTTGCGCATTGACAATGAGTTTGCCGACAGTCCAATAAGCCTGTACCATAGCAGTATTGACTGCTACAACGGCTTTATTCCGCGCAGTAGTCAGAACATTCTTTATTTCTGAATAAAGATTTTCGTAAATCTTAGTTTCAACAATATCTGCCATGCTTAAATCCTTTTTTATAACGCGTTGACTGGTTACTCCTCCATTATTTGCTACACTCTAAATAGGGTAATGTCTTGTATACCAACTTAAAACCACTCAAACTGACAAACTTGGAAATGATCCTATTAATTTTCGTCAGGGTTAAAGAAATTACCTCCAGATATATCATAGAAGCGATTGAAGAAATCTTTTAGACGTTGGATTACAGATTTCTTCTTTTCGACCACGTTTGATTTATAGTCTCATTAACATACCATTCCCAGGCTTTCTTATCAT
>CAZCZX010000135.1:0-7666 GCA_964503095.1 uncultured Sangeribacter sp. | reverse complement strand
AAACCAATGGAGTCAAGGTTGTCGAGTTAGTCGGCATCAATGTTCCTGATGTGGTGAAAAATGTTGCTTTTACTGTAAGGAAGAAAAGCCCGGAACACACCGTATTCGTAGGAGCTACTATGTCTCCTGACAAAAAGCCACTTTTGACAGTGATGCTTTCAGATGATATGGTGAAAAATGGCGCCAACGCAGGTCAGATCGTTCGTGAAGCTGCCAAACTCATTAAGGGCGGTGGTGGCGGCCAACCATTCTTCGCTCAGGCTGGCGGAAAGGATGTCGACGGGCTCTCCGCTGCTCGCGACAAAATCGTTGAGCTTCTTGCTCTCTAAGACCTTCCATGGATTTCAGAGCAGTTGGCATAGATGATAAAAAAGTATTTTCCGAAAGGGGAGGACTTTACATCCATATAGCCTATTGCCGGAAGAAATGTATCTATTGCGATTTTTTCAGCGCTGGAGATCGGATAGCCGACTGGAAAAGATATGTAGATGCTCTTTGCTCTGAATTTAAACATAGAATAAAAGAAATGGCGTGCCCACTCCGTACCGTTTATATCGGTGGGGGCACGCCTTCTCTTATGCCTTCAGAAGAATTTGCGAGACTTTGTAGCAGCCTTAATCCTTATATCCAGGACATTGAAGAATTCACCATTGAAGTAAATCCTGACGATGTATGCGAAGAAAAACTTGAAGTATGGAAAGCAGCCGGAGTCAATCGTCTCAGCATCGGGATTCAAAGCTTCAATGATGATGTGCTTTCCGCCTTAGGAAGAAGGCACGATGCTGCCACTGCAAGGCATGCCTATCAGCTTGCCAGGAAGTATGTTAATAATATTTCCGTCGACCTTATGTTTGGTCTGCCGGGACAAACAATCGGAATGTGGATGAATGATCTCAAAGAGGCTATCAAGCTGAAACCGGAACATATTTCAGCATATTCTCTAATGTATGAAGAGGGGACAGCTCTTACTGTTATGCGCAACAGTGGGAGACTTACGGAAGCCACTGAGGACACATCAGAGCAAATGTTTCTTCTTCTCATCGACGAGTTGAAGAAAGCTGGATATGATCATTATGAAACAAGCAATTTCTCAATGTCTGGATACAGAAGTCTACACAATTCCTCTTATTGGCTTCAATTGCCATATATTGGCTTAGGACCTTCTGCACATAGCTATGATGGCAGGAAAAAAAGAAGAGCCAACCGTGCAGATATTAGAAGCTATTTGGATTATTGGTCACCATGCGGTCAAGAAAAAAAGGGTTCCACCCCGATTTTTGAGATGGAACACCTTTCATTTGGAGAACTAATAGAAGAATATGTGATGACCCGCATGCGAATGAAAGAAGGCATCCCTCTGGATGACTTTCGCAGCAGATTTGGAGAGCCTGCTTATATCTCTTTGATGAATAATTCTCAGCCGTTGTTAGAAAGGGGAGTACTCATCACAAACGGAAAGAATATCTCAATTCGTGAATCAGAAATCTTGATTTCCGACTCTATCATTCTCGATATGCTTGCCGATTAATTGCCTGACATCTAATTTGTAGGTGGATTTAGATTGAGCTGCGACTATGCCTGCTCCTGTAGATACATTGCTGAATTCAAACACTGCATCGCCCAAACCTACACCACCTAAGGCTCCACTGATGCCCTCCGTTCCAGCCCAAAAAGATATCATAAACTTATAGTAGTCAGTAGAGATATGACTCAAATCAATATTTATGCTAAGATTCTGATCCATCAATGTCTTATCTTTGAGGTCACACCAATAACGTCCGCTGGTGGGAATCACAAGACTGTATTGTTTGCCAGATATCTGGCGGTCAGAGAAGAAAGTATATAATCCATAGGCATCAGTTATGATGGTTTCCAATGGAGATATATGCTCTGAAAACAATGGTTCGAATTCATAGTCAGGAGTTAATCTTATCGATTCTGAATTGGGTGCATAATACTCATCTTCCGTCGTCGCTTTTATGACGCCTTCGGTTTGCATATCAAAGCTGTAATAATTTATTGTTGAAGCAGGGTCGGTAAACGCCACACTGAGTATCATATCAAAATCTGCAGAATATGTATTTTGGAGTTCATTATAAGAAGAATCGAATTTCGTTATATTCGTTTTGATTTCCTCTATTTCTATTGGATACGGGATTGTAACTTCCGCTTCCGCTTCTCCATATTTCTTGTCTGCGGCATATATCCTTATCTTGTCGCCGGATGAAGGAATATAATTTGCAGCATAGTAGCAGTCCACACCGTTGAAATGAGATCCCCAATGCCAATAGATATCATCGTCCTTATGATATCTAAGCTCTAATTTTTCTTCTAATTTATCATTGACGTAGAGATATACTTCTGCATCCTTCAGACTAATGTCGAGGCTATCCCTGGGATTTCCCTCAGTATAACGCCAAGTTCTCGTGACCTCAACTTTTATCTTCTCTCCAGAAGTAAGAAGTGAGTTGATGCATACTACGGGTGTGCTTTTAATATCCGGTTCGAAATATGTAAAGCAACCCGTAAGCAATATTGCTAATGCGGAAAGAGCAAAAATATCTGTGATTCTATTCTTGTATTTCATCACTTTTGTTTAGGATTTAATTAGTTAGAACAACCATGTATATGCAACGGATGGAATGATTGGTATGGCTCTGATATGTTGGAACATATCTATACACTCCCCATTGTGCCAACCAGAATCGCGTCTGACAGCAATCACATTCATATAGCTATAAGCATTATAGACACTGAATGTCCAATATCCTTTTTTTGTCTGTCGAGTCGCAGACAGATCAAGGCGATGATAAAATGGGAGCCTATAATTATTTGTCTTCTCATAATAATCCATGTCGAAGTTCCAAGCCCCTAACATCGGATCACTCCAGCATTGCAATGGCAACGTGATTCGATTTCCACTCATGCCGGTCCATGATGCCCCTACATTCCATCTGTCATTGATTTTCCACGACAATGCTACATTGATCTTATGACGGTTGTCAAATCGAGCTGGATACCATTCCCCTTTATTCTTTTCCGGCATCTTGCGGTCTGCCCATAAAAGGGAGTATGATATATGGCCAGTGATATTTCCAAACTCCTTTGTCATTTTAAAGTCAATACCCTTCGAACGCCCTTGACCAACTCCTAATTTCTCAGTCCAACTGCTCAAAGGAGGCACAAGATAATAGTCGTCGGTGTAATCAATCAAATTTTGCATCCATTTATAGTATCCTTCAATTGAAAAGGTAAATTGCCTGTCAGCGGTAGACCAATACGCTCCCAAAGCAATTTTGTCGGCAGTCTGTGGCTTCTGGTCTTCCGTTATGGGTATCCATTGGTCAGTAGGTAGGGAAATACTGCTTTCAGATAATTGATGCACATATTGCACCGATCGAGAATATCCGGCCTTTATTGCAAAGTTATGAAGAGGAGTCACCCGCACCGAGAATCGTGGGGATAGGCCGCTCTTTGGTTTGCCATCAATGCTAAATAAGCTGAAATGAAGCCCTGCATTCATCCTTAGCCATTCTCCCAGAGAATAATCCTCAGATAGATAAAAGTTAAGTTCATTTGCATGATAATGTGGCACATTATCATAAACCTTCATCCACGCATCATCTTTAGTCATTGCTTGCATTCCACTTGAAGGAAGAAACGAATGATATGTATATGAAGCTCCGAAATCCATCTTGTTTTCAGGTGTGAAGAGGCAATTGAAGTCAGCTCGCAATATCACATCATTGATATTGTTCTTGTGTGTATAAGTTGACCTGGTAAATGTGTTCACTACGTCTCCCGTTATGTCATAGTATTCTTTATTATTACGTAAAGAAGAGAAATATCTTGTAAACGCTCCTGTCACTTCCCCGAAAAGCCTTGGGGAGAATACGTATTTCCATGCAGCGGAAGCCACAATATTGCCCCACCTCAACTTAGCTCGATTGTCTGTATAAGAATTGTCTTTTTCAGAATCAGGAGTTTGGGAAGGGGTTGGTCCCCAACTCATATAATAACTGTAGTCGGTATCCTTGTTCTTATCATCTTCTCCGGCATATAGAAAATCCTCACCGTAATAAAACATCAGATGAGCACTTGACTTATCAGAGAAATGATGATTAAGCTTGGCATTGAAGTCGGTAAAGGCGTACCTGAAATGGGTGTTATAGGAATCATTCAGTTTGTTAGCAATCGCTATTGCAGGCACTGAAAGCACTTCATACCACGAACGTCTGAGAGCGATAGAATAGGATGTTCTGTCTTTTATAATGGGTCCGTTGATATCAAATGCACCCGAAGTGAGTCCAAGCCGGAAACTTCCGTGATGCTTTTTTAGCGACCCATCCTTGGTATGGACATCCATGAAAGATGCCAGACGCCCGTCATATTTAGCTGGAAAAGTTGTCTTGTAAAAGTCTACGTTTCTCAGAGCCTCAGTGTTAAAAGCAGAGAAAAGCCCCCCGAAATGATTTATCTGATACAGAGGTATATTGTCGAGCATATAGAGATTTTCATCTGAATCCCCGCCATGCACATACATTCCTGCCATACCCTCTATGCCGGCAGAAACACCAGGTTCAAGCTGAAGTGTCTTTACAACGTCGCTTTCTCCAAAAATAACTGGAGTTGCCTTTATGGCTGTATTCGTAAGATTTAAACTTCCCATTTCAGTGGTCAGCATTGCCTTTGTATTGTTGACTGTTGCATTCACTGTCACTTCCTGAAGTTCTCGCGTCATGACAAGAGAAATGTCCAATCTTTTGTTTTTACTCAACTTGAAATTACCGCTGATATACGGATCGAATCCAACATATTGCACTTTTATGTCAACCTCCCCTGCATTTACGGTCAAGGAATAAAATCCATTTGCATTGGTCACTGTCCCTTTTCCAGACCTCATATCAAAAACAGTAGCCCCTACAAGTGCCTCATCATTTGAAGCCTCTTTTACAAATCCACTTATAGTGTACTTTGCTGAATTTGACTTTATGTCTCGCTTTAGTGTCACATTATTGCCCTTGATTTTATATGAGATTCCAGAATCCTTAAATATCCTATCAAGCACTTCGGGAAGGGGAGTGTCCTTAGCTTGAAGTGTTACCGAAATTCCTTTGAGCAGATTTGCAGGATATACGAAGTTTTTCCCGGTCTGTTTCATAAGCTCTTCAAACACTTTTTCTGCGCTTGTATTCTTTGCTGTGACTGTGACATTTTGAGAGTAAGATCCAAGCGTAGCCAATGCTATGGTAATAGCTACGCTTACTAATTTCCTTTTCATTCTATGTATAGATTAATTAGCGGTGGTAGCAATTTTAAGATTCGTATCGAATAGATCGTTAATGGTCTCCACTACATCAGGTGCCGTGCCTTCATAAGAAATAGTCACCATGATGCGCTCTTCGGGCAGGTTGGTGATCTTTACGCCATAGATCCTTTCAATTTCGGCGACAACATCTGTCAGAGGAGCGTTCTTGAATTCAATTTTTGCTGTCGTGGCTTCCATTGGCGAAGCCACCGTCGGAATGACCTCAGTAATCTGCTCTTCTCTCTGTGAATTTACATTATGTGAAGATAAATAGTAGAGCGAAGCTGAAGCTGCCAACACCACAGCGGTTATGCTGGCCGCTGCTATGTAGCGCTTATAGTTCGACAGGCGGTGTTTAAGTTTAAACTTCCTCCACCCATTGCTTGGCAAGAGTGTTCCCTTTTTGAAGTGGTTGACTACAAAGTGAAGGTCTTCTTCCATTTCGTTGTTTTCTGTCATCGTGGTTTCTGATTATTGTTTAATCTTTTTCCCTATGACGGAATTTCTTGGAAAATCCCCTATGCTATTTTGAAAAAAAATTAAAAATCCTATAGAAACGGCAGAAAAAAGACTTTCCCTTTTGATGGATCTAAAACATCCCTGAGAGTTTTTAAAGCCTTTGTGATCTGATTCTCAACAGTTTTAATCGAGATGTCAAGTTCTTCAGCTATTTCTGCATGAGTTAAGCCGTCGCGCTTAGACATAAGAAAAACTTGCCTACATCGTTCGGGGAGCCTGCCTATTGCTATCCATAGCTTTGCATCTCTCTCTGATGTGTCGATAGCTTCTTCAGTTATCTCTGTCATAATGGCTGCTTCTAATGAAACAGTTTTTTCTTTTCCATTCTTCTTTCTAAGTCTATCTATAGTGATATTATGTGCGACTCTGTAGAGATATGACCTTAACTGATCAGGTAGCTCCCGATCAGAATATCTCTCCCAAACTATTGAGAATGTCTCTTGCACGATATCTTCTGCCTCCTCTGCATCACCACAAAATCTCATTACGTACATGCCAAGAGAGGTATAATATCGATTGAAATATTTTTCAAATTCTTTTACTTTGCTCATTTTATTGGCTCTGTTAAGATGAAAGTGGGATTACCAACGTGACGGAAAGCATACAAATACTTGTTTGAGCCTGCTGTCAAGGAATATTTGCTTGAAATTTGCGGAGCCGATAGTGGATGATTTCTCGCTACAATATTTATATGAGCCCCCTTAAGGCTCTTCAGAGCCTTTTTGTCGGGTTCAGATGTGATTTCCATTGCCTTGCCCGGAAAATCGTCGTAAAACGTATCTGAGAGAAATATATGAGTATTCTTATCAGCCTTGAATAAGCCGGGATATTTGCCGACAAGAGTTCCCCATGCTCCAGTTTTCATGACTCCTGCATTCGGCTCATATAGATATTTGTAATCGGAAGCTTTTTTTCGTTCACTCAATGGATATTTTGATAGGAGAGAGGTCTCAGTAAAAGGCGCGTAGAAGCGAGACAACTCTTTATCCCAATCAAGGTCTACAACAGTCACTCCCTCGAAAGCAGAATCTTTCTGAATATCAATCAGCACTTCTTTACATTCACCTTTGAAACAAACCACATAAATGTGATTAAGATCAGTCACCGTATTGCGTATCAAGGTAAGATCTAAAAGGGGAGAGCTCTTTACAATCAGGCGAGGTGCTTTTGAAAGAATATCAGGCAGGGAAGCAAGGATGTCAGGCTGACAATCAGATAGGGCATGCACCTTTGCTCCAGAATTGTTACGGCGAGCTGGATCAGCATAAACTACGTCGAATTTCGAACTATAATGTTTAAGATATTCGATTGAATCTTGGTTGATGACTGTAAGATGATCAGCTATGCCCATGACGTTTGAATTATTTCTAAGTGCTTCACATTTTAAGGTGTCTATCTCGCAAGCGGTCACATTAACACCTCGCTTAGCAAACGACATTGAGTCTATTCCAAGGCCAGCCGTAAGATCTAATAGTGAGCAAGTTTCTCCTATTAGATTTGAATGAAACTTTGCTACTGCTTCATTCGAGGCTTGTTCTGCCGATAGGAGAGTAGGAAATACGAAATCGAGATGGGAAAGAAATTCGGGAATCTTATTGCGAGCTTTCCTTCTTGCTTCTATTTGAATGAGGGCAAAATCTAAATCGAAGTCAAATGCTGCTGCTTTGGCTCCGGAATATTTAAGGCGCAAGTCATTTACATCCTCTTTCTCATTGTTGCGCACAAACGCTATCATCTTTTCTGAAACTTCCATATCTTTATAACACTCTGCGGCAGATTTCTCATATCACATTTTTCGCAAGTGTTATTATTATTAAAGCGTTCAATAGAAGTAGAGGT
>CAZCZX010000134.1:0-7673 GCA_964503095.1 uncultured Sangeribacter sp. | reverse complement strand
CGCCAAGAGCAAGGGCGAGCATTTTGTATACTTCGCCGAGTTGCTGGGTTTTCATCTCTTGAAGAGTCTTTTCGTCAGCACCTTTTGCTTTGGCCTGGCGAAGTCTCAGGCCATCTTCGCGCAGGCGAGTGGCAAGATGTTTACGGAAAGCCGATGTACTATTCGACACCTCAGTCTCTGCCATTGCCTCAGTGGGCACAACTCCATATTTTGTTACTATGTCGGCTACGCCACAGAATGTTCCGCCATCAGAAATAGGATTTTGGAAAAGCCATTCTACTTGGCGATCCTCCATCGGACGGTCAGAAGTGTCGATGACCCCTTGCAGGAATAGATTTGCTTTTTCGAGTTGGTCGAAGAAGAAGTTATAGTTTTGTGAGAATGTAAGTTTAGGCAAATTGTGTTTTGACATTGCCTGAGAGCGGAGTACATTGAGCCCGGTGAAAAGCCAGCATCGTCCGGATGATTTCTGGTCGGTGATACCTTTTGTCTCAACTTTATGGGAGAAATGGTCGTCAAATTTATTTCGGACTTTCTCGTTGTATGCAAGTTTCTCAATTCCGGCAGCATTCATGGCGTTATGACGGGCCCGATTTGCCGTATTATTCTCATAATTAGCCTTAAACCCATTTATCATCTCTGAAGTGATAGCCCCCTTTTCGTCAGCCATCACCTGCAAAGCCGTCGCAAGGGTGATTGTCAATAAAATCTTACGTACCATCATATATATGTATTCTATTATGGCTACAAAAGTAATAAAAATTTAAGATATACGCAATCATTTTTTGTTACATCTGTCAAAATCAACCATTTTTGGTTGCATCTGAATAATGGTGCAGTTTATATCTGTGTGCACTCTGTGTGAAACTATTGGGTAACAAAATTAGCGAAAAAATAGTATGTTGACAAAAATTTTATTAACTTTGTTATTTGAATCCTGCATTCATGAAAAAATAATCTAACAACATGTTGATATGAAATTATTTGCATCATTTGCTGCAGCCGCGGCAATCTCATTGGTGGCTTTCCCTGCTCTTGCCGACCAGAAGGCTACTGTCAAGCTAAATCTTGACAAAGTTAACCCGGAACTCACAATTCCAGCCGAAATCTATGGCCAATTTGCCGAGCATCTTGGCACTTGCATCTATGGAGGTCTTTGGGTTGGAGAAGATTCTCCAATTCCCAATACAAATGGATATCGCAACGACGTGCTCCAGGCTCTCAAAGACCTTAAAGTGCCGGTAATGCGCTGGCCGGGAGGTTGCTTTGCCGATGAATATCATTGGGTAGATGGTATTGGCCCTAAAAAAGATCGTCCTGTCATGATCAACAACAACTGGGGTGGCACTGTCGAGGATAACTCGTTTGGCACACATGAGTTTTTCAACCTCTGCGAGCTCCTTGAGTGCGAACCATATCTCAGTGGAAACGTCGGAAGTGGAACAGTTGAGGAATTGGCAAAATGGGTCGAGTATATTACTGCTGAAAATGGTCCGATGGCTGAAAAGCGCAAGGCAAACGGTAGAGAAAAACCTTGGAAACTGAAATATCTTGGCGTAGGCAACGAAAGCTGGGGTTGCGGTGGCCATTTCACTCCCGAAGACTATGCATCTGAATATCGTCGCTATCAGACTTATTGCCGCGACATTAGCGGAAACAAACTCTATAAGATTGCTTCAGGTGCAAGCGATTATGACTATAACTGGACTGATGTGCTGATGAAGAAGGCTAAAAACCACATGAAAGCTCTATCATTGCACTATTACACCGTAAAAGGTTGGAATGGAAGCAAAGGATCTGCAACCAACTTCAATGATGACGACTATTACTGGACTCTCGGCAAATGTCTCGAAATAGAGCCTGTCATCATGAAGCATGATTCTATCATGAGTGTTTATGACCCAAAGAAAAATGTCGCATTGCTCGTTGATGAATGGGGCACTTGGTGGGATGAGGAGCCAGGTACAATACGCGGTCACCTCTATCAGCAGAATACTATGCGCGATGCAATGGTGGCTGCCCTCAGCCTCAATGTATTCAACCGCCACACCGACCGCGTGAAGATGGCAAATATTGCTCAGATCGCAAATGTGCTTCAGTCGATGGTGCTGACCAATGGTGATAAGATGGTGCTCACGCCTACTTATCATGTATTCAAGATGTACGCCCCTCATCAGAACGCAACCTTTGTTCCCCTTGAAGTTGAGACAACTGTTAGGGAACTACCCGGCGGAAATAAAATTCAAGCAAGTAGAAAAGTGCCTACTGTCAATGCAACCGCTTCTCAGAAAGATGGTAAGCTCAATATCACTCTCACAAATATCGACCTCAAAGAGAAAGCGGAAGTGACCATCCCATTAGAGAAACTTGGCAAAAATGCAGTAGCCGGAGAAATCCTCACATCCGCCACTCCGAATGACTACAACGACTTCGACAATCCCGACAAAGTGAAAGTTGCACCCTTCAAAGGCTACAAGATTACTAAAGAGGGCCTGACAGTGACCCTCCCCCCAATGTCAATCGTAGCCCTCTCAGTTGCATTATAAATTTGACCTTATTTATTTAATAGACAAGGACCTTGGTTCATTCCAAGGCCCTTGTTTGTTAACGCAGTTTATACAACTTTATTTATTCCATTCAGTAAAGGAATATTCCCCTTCGATCTTCTCTTCAATCGCATCCGGAAGTGCAAAGAAGAAGTCAAAGCCGGTGATTTTTTCTACTTCATCGATCGTAGTGGCATAATCCTGCATATTTCCCTGGCATTTCATATGAGGATAGACGAAAGCAATTCCACGAGGCTCATCAAGATATGGAGCAATTAAGACTTTGAAGAAAGCATCAGGAACTCTTACCTTAGATTTCTCAATATAAGTTTCTCCATCAGAATAAATAGGGCCGGCCACAATGAGAATGGCAGAATCTCTCTTAGCCCAAGTGCGTTCTTTGCTTTCAAGAGTCTCCCAAGCGCCTGAATTCAGATCATGAAGTTGCGGACACATATTTGCCATCACGAAGCAATCATTCATAGCCTCTTTACTCCATTTTTGGTCTGCCGCCGGGCACATATGTCCGCGGTCGTATCCTGAGCCTGTATAATCGCTATGTTTTGTACATCCTAAAATATCCGAATCCTGCCAGAAATTGTCTGTTCGGCTCACTGTCCCTCCTACTTCTGAACCAAGGAGTTCCCATACTACATAATTTGGAGTCTTATTATCCTTATTGAAGGAGAGCGTGAAGCCGGTATATTCTTTTATTTGCGAGGTTAATCCAGAAGGAATTGCCACATTCTCAAGCCCTTCAAAATGATTAGGGGTTGTGACATCAGGTGTCGGCTCTGTCGGATTGTTAGGAATATCAGGAGTAGGCATCTTTGGCTCATCTTGTCCTGTATTGCAGGACGTAAAAATTGGAGTCATCATCATCCAAGTTGCCATAAATGCTGTCATAGTCATAAAATTATGACCCATTATACCAAAACGTTTCATTGTCATGTCTGAAAAAAAGTTGATTCAATAGTGCAAAATTACAAAAAAAATCCTTCTTTGGTTTACTCTTCTTGGTGTTTTTTTTCAATTCGAAAATTAATTTAAACAACTTCTTCTATAACTCTATTTTCCAGTTTTCGATACGGCGTTTTTCAGATGAGAAGTTTACCCCTATCTTGAAGATCTTTCTGGAATCTGTGGCAAACTTTCGGGCATATTCTTTCTCTTCGATTTGATGGAGTGCTTGTTCGGGAGTTGAGTCGTATTTCAACTCGATTATATAGACGTATTTCTGGTTCTCTATCAGTAAGTCGATCCGCCCATCTGAAGTATGAGTCTCCACTTTCGCGTCAATACCAATAAGGGATAATAGTATATATATGGCATTGTGGAAATTATTCTCATTTTCCATCTTCATGTCATACGGTACTCCTGCGAAGTAGGCATCTATATCCTTCATCATTTCCTCAGGCTTCCCCTCGCGTATTGATCGCCTTATTTTGTCAACTATGCTTCCAGCCCATCCTGGTTTTCCCTTGACATATAAGGGAACCAAGTCATTGAATAGCCCATCCCTTACCTCATTGTTTGGCACTTTCAGACGCAGCTCATCAGTTTCAAAGTCATAATCTGCTATAGTTAGGTAGCCGGTCTGGTACAGGAGGGCTGTTGGATCTGCATTGCGTAGGTCCAGCCCCGCCAAACGGAAAAGAGTCCATCGGGCATTTAGGATTTTCTCGATATCAACATCTGCATTATAAAGGGCTTTCGATATAACTGTAGGAGCTCCTGTCCCCATCCAATACATGCTTATTCGGCCCTCATCCATTGCGTTAAGCACAGACCATGGATTGTAGATGTCACTCCCCTCCGGAGAGAAGCGATAGCCGTCATAATTCTGTTTCAGCAGTCGGCACGCACCTTCGAAGTCCGTCCTTCTCTTCGCAGCCAGGCGTTTGATGCCGGGATGGAAATTATCAAACAGTTCTTTCTTAGTAATACCGCAAATATCGGCGAATTCATCAGCAAAGGTGATATCCTTAATGTTGTTAAGGTCGGAGAATACACTTAGTTTACTGAAACGGCTAATACCCGTAAGGAACACCAGACGTATATGTTCTGCCGAACTTTTGAAATTGGAATATAGACTCGCCAGTTTCGCCCGGTAATGCTCGAAATTCTCATCATTATCCAAGTTGCCGACTAAAGGTTTGTCATATTCATCCACGAGGATGACCACCTGTTTTCCGGTCTTCTCATGTGCTGCCTTTATAATGGTACTGAATCTTTGGGAATAGTTGCTATCCTTTACTTCTACTCCATATTTGTCTTCCCAATCGCGAAAAAGCCTATCGAGAACACCTTCAAGTATACCAGGCTCTGCAAATCTATCGGTGTTCAAATCAAGATTAAGCACTGGATAAGACTCCCAACTCCAATTTGTTGAGTCGATATAGAGACCATGGAAAAGGTCGCGCTCTCCTTCAAAGAAATAGCGTAATGTTGACAAAAACAGACTTTTGCCAAAACGACGGGGTCGAGCAAGAAAATAGTATTTAGAGTTGCTCTTGGCTATTTTCTCCACAAAAGCTGTCTTGTCTACATAGAGAGCATTGCCTTCGCGAAGGGTCTTGAAGTCCTGTTGTCCTATAGCATATCTGGCATTATCTTCCATAAATCTTCCTTTTGCCCACAAAGATAATTAAATTTCACTGTTTGTGCAAATCATGCTTAATTTTTCTTTCTCTATGTACATTGCGTAAATATAAGACCTCGGAAGTGCTGCACTCCCGAGGTCTCATTTTATTTGATGTTAATTATTAATCTTTGTTTTGGCGTTTCCTCCAGAGGGCAGTCATATCCTCCAGAGTCTTGCCCTTGGTCTCGGGAACGAGTTTCGCTACAAACCATGCGGCGATGATACAGATGGCTCCATACAGGGCATAGGCGAAGAAATGTCCGAAACGATCACCCATGTCTCCTGCACTCATATTGTACATAGGCACAAACGTGCTGCTGACGATGAAGTTGAAAATCCACTGGAATGCCACTGCAATAGCCGTAGCCTGTGAGCGGATGGTATTCGGGAAGATTTCCGAGATAAGCACCCAGCAGATTGGTCCCCAAGAGAACATAAATGAAGCTGAATAGATCATGATGCTGACAACCGGGAAGATAGCCGGGAGTTCGGTGACATTGGAAAGTGCCACGCCAAGAGCACCGATAGCCATGCCTATAGAGCCCCAGATAAGGAGAGGTTTACGTCCAAGTTTCTCAACTGTAAACACTGCCACAAGAGTAAAGGCTATGTTGACGATACCCATAATGACAGTTTGCACCATCGGATTGCCCATATTCATCGACTCGAAGATACGTGGAGCGTAGTATAGCACTGCATTGATGCCCACAGCTTGCTGGAACACTGAAAGCATAACGCCGATAAATACCACCATAATGCCGAAAGAGAAAAGTTTCTCGCTCTTTACAGATACTGTGTTCTTTATATCCTGAAGGATTTCCTCTGCCTTAGTCTTGCCGTTGATCTTGGTAAGCACCTTCAAGGCAAGAGAATCTTTGCCAGTCATGGCAAGATAGCGTGGTGATTCAGGCACGAGGCATACAAGCAGAGTGAAAATTCCTGCTACGATTCCCTCCGATCCAAACATATAGCGCCAACCTGTCTGGATGGTCCATTCATCTGATGCGGAGCTGACTTGATATACAGTCTCGCCAATCTTCTCGATGATAGGCTGAGTGTGTTCGCCAAGAATCAGGAAGTTGACGAAGTATACCACGAGCTGACCGAAGATGATGGCAAACTGGTTCCAAGACACCAGTGTACCGCGAAGGTTGGAAGGCGCAACTTCGGCAATATACATTGGGCAGATAGCGGAAGCCAGACCTACACCAAATCCGCCGATGATGCGGTAGATGTTGAAAGTGATAAGGAGATGGAAAGAGGGCTTGCCATATTCATGAATCAGGAATTCCGGATAGTAAGATCCGAGTGCGGAGACGAAGAAGAATACGCCCGCAATGAAGAGCGCTATCTTACGGCCCCAGCGTGTCGCGATAAATCCGGATACTGCTGCTCCAATGATACAGCCCAATAGGGCGCTTGAAGAGGTGATCCCGTGAATAGTGTCGGTGTAGACAAAGTCTTTTGCACCAAGGAAAAAGGCCTGCAGACCTTTTTCAGCTCCGGATATGACAGCTGTGTCATATCCGAACAGCAGACCGCCAAGCACTGCTACGAGCACAATCCCGAAAAGGTAGGCTTTGCTGCCGGTTTCATTGTTGTTGTTCATGGATGTTTTTGGGTTTAGTTGTTATTGATTTGTTATTTTATTTTAGAATGCTGCTGCAATTTGCCTTATATGAGCAAGTTTTGCCATGAAAGATGAGTCATGGGTGGCTTTCGATTTGTTATAACTGGCTTGTTGATTGATCCAGAAATCAGCATCAATACCTAAGGCTGCCTCAATCATCATAGCATATTCGATTGTAAAATCCCTCTTTCCATTAATAAGTTCATTTAATAGAGACACCTTGACTCCTATATCATTGGCAAGTTTAGTCTGGGTAATACCTCTATATTCTATTTCCTCCCGTAAGAACTCTCCCGGATGTGTGGGGTCGGGTGATATAAGATTATTAAAAGTCATATCTTAAAAATTTTATATGTTACTAATTTAGTCATAATGATTTGAAAGCTCCTCAATACTACAAATTGTCAGAAGAGACTGATCTTGATCTGAATTGAGTGAGAATTCAATACGGTATTGATCATTGACCCTAATGGAATACAGTCCTGATTTCTCTCCTTTTAGAGACTCGAATCTCAATGATCTAAATTGATATAATGTTTCAGGTGTTGGTGCGGATTGTAATTGTTCTATTCGTTTTCGATAATTCCTTATTATTTGAGGTTGAAAGCGGTGTTTCTTATCAGAGCATCGCCCAATCTCAAACAACTCTTTTAGATATTTTTTCTCAAAAGTTACTTTCATATTCGAAAATTATGGTGCAAAGATATATAAAAAAATCGAGATTTCACAATTTTGTGAAAAATAATATCCAATTATCGTAAAAAATTACAAAAATATTATTAATTTTGCATCATAATACTTAGAGCCCATCTCATAAAAATTTGAGAGCCCCTGGGGCGGATTTGGGCGAGGG
>CAZCZX010000133.1:0-7684 GCA_964503095.1 uncultured Sangeribacter sp. | reverse complement strand
GGCTTGGTAGCCATTGTGTTGGCATCTCCCATAAGATAGCCACCTCCATGCATAAAATATAATATAGGAAGAGGTTCTTTTCTTGTCAGTTCTGTCGGATGCCAAATTAAAAGATCAATATCATTTCCATCCATACCCTTGATAGTGACTTTCTGCGACCCAGGCAATTTCTGACTTTCGCCGATCATGCCGATATAAGGGTTTTTATAAAAAGGCATTTGACAAGCCTCAAATATTTTATCTATTAAAGGCAACTGATATTCTTTTGCTATCAGATGCTTTGATGTGAATTGTTCTGCCATACTAATAATTTTTTATGCAACCTGCTTTTACAGGAACATTCGGTTGCTGTTTTACTTTTCAAACATTCAATAGATATATTGGTTCTATTAAAATCAAATAAAGTATACAATGGAATAGATTATGCAATGTTTGGAATATAAAAAATATAGATTTCCCTTATTTTGAAGAACTAATATTCTAAAACTAATGTTTTGTAATAAACGTATTTCTCAAATTAGAGCCCATCTCATAAATTTGAGAAACCCCTAATAAAGCATACAGATATGATACAGAATGCACTTCCTCCATTGTGGACAATTAAAGACCTCAATTCCGAAGCTCAAGGGATGATGTTTGGCTCTGACTTTATTTTCTATAGCGACTTTTCCGCATTAAAAAGGTTTACTACTAAAATTGTAGTAAATTTCGTTGGTTTTATCTATGTCGCGAAAGGAAAAATAGCAATCACTCTAAATGATATTTCCCTCAGAGCGGAAGCAGGACAGATAATTTTCTACAAAGCGGGAGACTTTATATCCGATGTGCTGTTTTCTCCAGATAGTGATGGAATGCTATGTGGGATTGAGGCGACTGTCCCCTTTGAAAGCAGAAGCTCAGTTGGTTTTCCTCAACTGACGTCGTTGAAGGCTAATTGTATGGTGTTTAATCTTAGTGAAGCTGTAATCATTCTTCTTGAAAAATACAGTGAGTTATTGATTCAGAAATATTCAATGAAAATAGAGAATGTGCGTTTCACTATAATATCATTGATGGAAGACCTGCTTGCGTCGGTCACTCTTCCCGGGACTAATCCCGATAAACTCCCTACAAGGCAGTCTGCAGCGATTCTCTATCAAAGATTTTCGACACTGCTCATAGAATCTTATCCCAAACCAAGAGATGCGCAGTGGTATGCGGAAGCACTCTCGGTCTCACCAAACTATCTTGCAAGAGTAGTCAAACAGATGAGTGGTAAAAGCACAATGGAATGGATCAATGAGGCTATTATGACTGATATCAGGACTTCGCTCATCCATACGAATGAATCTATAAAGGAAATTTCGGTAAGATTGGGCTTTAATAACCCTGCATTCTTTGGTAAATATGTAAAGAAACACTCCGGATTGACTCCAAAGCAACTCAGAGAATATTTGAAGGCAAAACAAAAATAAGCCTCATTGGCAAGATAATGAACTATTACTGCCACTGCATTGTTAGAAGGAAAACACAACATTAATTCCACTAAACTATGAAAAAGACATTCATTCTTCTAAGCCTTATTTTTGCGGCTATGTCAGCCAACGCCGACATAAAAGAAAGCCTTATGACTCTATTGCGCAATCACGCTAAGACAAGCCAGACTGCAAATGTAAAGAAATCAGAACCTTTCAAATTAAGTCAACATAAGCAAGACTCAATTGTGAATTCAATTACGAGCCTCTATGCGAAAGGAAAAATATCTGCCGACAGCGTCGTGAGCCTTGCTCTATATCATAAGACAGGAAGTCCGGAAGTCGCTGAAAAGCTCCTAAAGACTGTAGTGTCAGACCGCAATCTGCGTAGTGTCACAGAACTCGGGGTTCTCTACGCACTTACTCCTCAATTTAGCGGCCACGCAGCAGAAGGGGAAAAATTACTTCAAGCTGCCGCAAATGCAGGATATAAAGATGCTAATGCATATCTTGGTCTATACTACTATAATAAAAATGACTTCAAGAAAGCAAAGTCTTATTTCGACAAGTGCCAGCCCATGGAGTTCGGTTTCGGCAATATGGCTTTAGGGGGAATGTATCTACAAGGAAAAGGAGTTAAGACAGATGTTCCTAAGGCAAGGGAATATTTCCATCAGAGTGCACTCCAAGGATATCCTCGCGGTGCCAGCATGTATGGACATAACCTACGGGCAAGTGGGGGCGGACCTATTGACTATCCGGAAGCATTCTTTTGGCTTTATATAGCCGGAGACCTTGGTGACGATACAGCGCGTGCTACTCTTGGGCGCACACTTAATGGTGAAAGTTTCGGAGAGGGAGAGGCTGCTGAAGACGGTGAACTTGCACTTTACTGGATATCAACTGTCAACAGCATGCAGAACATGAAGAATGAGCCGATATATAAGGATGGTTTTCTTAAAGGACTCAAAGCAAAGGAGGCTGCGGCTGAAAAAGGTGATGATTGGGCTCGTTTCTATCTCGGGAGCATGAACTTCAACGGTGATTTCCTGAATCAAAATTATGCCCAGGCTCTGCGTTACTATGAGCCAATAGCCATCAACGCCAAACTTCCTCGAACCATCCTCGCTTACGTGAATTCTCGACTTGCATATATGTATAAGGAGGGGAAAGGGACAAAGGCTGATGCTGCCAAGGCTGCACGATACGCAAAAGCTGCAGCACAATATGGAAGCCTCGGAGCATACAAAACTGCAGAACATCTAAAATAACTATATAATCTCATAACTTTCAATTTTCGCATGCGATAATTGAGTAAGAAATGGGTGAGTCTTTATGACCCACCCATTTTTTCTTCCATGAGGTTTAGCATCTTTATCGTGGCTTTTATAGCTGCCTCCGTCTGGTCGGCATCAAGCCCGCGGGTACGATATACTTTGTCGTTCCATTGCCAAGTGATGACTGTCTGCACCAGGGCATCAGTGCGTCCTCCGGGAGGAATCGACACCATATAGTTGGCAAGATGAGGAAACCTACGCCCGAGTTTTTCTTTATATAGTTGCTTGAGCGCTTTCATAAACGCATCAAACTGACCATTGCCAGATGCTTGCACTTCATGCACCTCTCCGTTGATATCAATCTTAAGTGCTGCCATTGGCTTAAGGCCATAAGCAGTGCTCACCATATAGCTGAGAAGCCTGACATGCTCAGAAAGGGATTCACTATTAAGGACATCAGATATGATATATGGCAGATCTTCTTGAGTCACAACTTCCTTCTTATCACCAAGCTCAATGATTCGCTCCGTGACTTTCTTTGTCTGTTCAGGAGTAAGCTCCAGCCCGAGTTGCTCAAGATTCTTTAAGATATTTGCCTTTCCGCTGTTTTTCCCAAGGGCATACTCGCGCTTTCGTCCGAAACGCTCCGGGAGGAGATCGTTGCAATAAAGATTCGCCTTGTTATCGCCATCTGCATGCACACCAGCAACTTGAGTAAAGACACTGTCGCCTGTGATTGGACGGTTGGGAGGAATAGCAATACCGGAATAATTTTCCACCAAGCGACTGACATCATTCAGCCTCTCTTCCTTAATGTTTGTATGAGCATTAAATTGGTCTTTGAGAATAGCCTGCACGCTTGCCAACGGAGCATTTCCAGCCCGCTCCCCAAGACCATTGACCGATGTGTGGATTCCTTTACATCCGCCGAGCACAGCAGCCAGCACATTAGAAATGGCAAGGTCATAGTCATTATGGGCATGGAAATCAAAATGCACCCCCGGATATAGTTTTACCATCTTCCGCATAAAGAGAAGCAACTCCAAAGGGTTAAGGATTCCCAATGTGTCGGGAAGCATAAAGCGTTTAATGCCGCAATCCTTAAGAGCATCCATCATTGCGAAAACATAATCCGGAGAATGCTTGATGCCGTTGCTCCAGTCTTCCAGATATACGTTGACACCTATTCCCATATCCTGGGCCAAGTGTATATTCCTGCGCACATCCTCAAAATGCTGTTCCGGGGTTTTCTTCAGTTGATTGCGGCAGTGGTTTTCCGATCCTTTACAAAGGAGATTGATGTTGACACATCCGCATTCATTGATCCAATGAAGAGACACTCCATCATCTACAAAACCCAGCACCTCCACTTTGTGAAGAAAGCCGGCTTCTCGTGCCCATTTGCAAATTCTGGTGACAGCATCTTTTTCTCCTTCAGACACACGTGCCGAAGCCACCTCAATGCGGTCAACATTCAGGTCGTTGAGCAATGCACGGGCCACCACCAGTTTCTCATGCGGCAAGAAACTGACACCGGAGGTCTGTTCACCATCGCGCAGCGTGGTGTCCATGATCTCGACACTTGCGGAATGACTATTCATTCCTTTTTTTGAAGAGGGTGTCGTCACGCCTTGGCTGCCTCCTCCCAGGCCTCTGTCTTTTCTTTATTTTCCAAAAGGAAATCAATGTCATCGAGGGCATTCATGAGGCAATATTTCTTATAACCATTGATCTCAAACGTTTCTTTTTCTCCAGTGGCTTTGTTGGTGACAGTCTGGTTGGGAAGGTCAACTTCAACTTCTGTTTTCGGATCCTTTTCAATCGAAGCAAAAAGATTGGCCAAAAATGACTCACTGACCACTACAGGAAGCACGAAATTATTAAGTTCATTGTTCTTGTGGATATCAGCGAAGAAACTGCTGATCACGACACGGAAACCATATCCGGCGATAGCCCAGGCTGCATGTTCGCGGCTTGAACCGCTTCCGAAGTTTTTTCCTGCCACGAGTATCACGCCGCTATATTTCGGATTATTAAGCACGAATTCTTCGTTGATAGAGCCATCCGGATTGTAACGCCAATCACGGAAAAGATTCTCTCCAAAGAAACTCTCTTCTCTGGTGGTGGCCTTAAGGAAACGAGCAGGTATTATCTGGTCAGTGTCAACATTTTCAAGAGGAAGAGGGACACAAGTGCTTGTGATTATATCGAATTTCTGTTTCATATACTTACTTTCAACTTCCGCAAGCGGAATTTGAGGGTTATAAGGTTAAGGGTTATGAATTTTAAAGAGTTCTTGGATCTGTGATTACTCCAGTCACTGCAGCTGCGGCTGCCACAAGTGGACTTGCAAGCACGGTGCGGGCACCGGGTCCTTGACGACCCTCAAAATTACGGTTTGAAGTAGACACCGCAAGTTTGCCAGCCGGAATCTTGTCATCATTCATAGCAAGGCAAGCAGAGCAACCGGGTTGTCTGATTTCAAATCCAGCTTCTTCCAAAACCTTATCAAGACCTTCTTCCTTAATCTGGTCGTAAACCATCCAACTGCCTGGCACAAGCCATGCAGTAACATTGTTTGCTTTCTTTCGTCCCTTTGCTATGGAAGCAAATGCGCGGAAATCCTCAATTCTTCCGTTAGTGCATGCACCAAGGAATACATAATCCACCGGAGTGCCAAGAAGTTTCTGGCCAGGCTTGAATCCCATGTAGTCAAGACTCTTTATGAAAGAGGCTTTTCCTGCCTCCGGAATTGTGTCAAGGGTAGGGATTGACTGAGTGATTCCCATACCCATTCCGGGATTAGTGCCATATGTCACGAAGGGTTCGATATCTTCGGCGTGGAATGTGAGTTCTTTGTCGAACACTGCGTCATCACCGCTCTTGAGAGTTTTCCAATATTCTACAGCCTTATCCCAATCCTCACCTTTTGGAGCATACTCACGCCCTTTGATATATTCAAAGGTGATTTCATCGGGTGCAATGAATCCTCCACGCGCACCCATCTCAATTGAAAGGTTGCATAGAGTGAGGCGTCCTTCCATAGAGAGATTTCGCACGGCTTCTCCTGCGTATTCCACGAAGTAGCCTGTGGCTCCGGAAGTGGTCAGTTTCGACATCAAGTATAGCGCCACATCCTTTGCAGTGACATCCTTACCAAGTTGGCCTTCAATGTTGATGCGCATTGATTTTGGCTTCTGCTGAAGGATACATTGGGATGCAAGCACCATCTCAACTTCTGAGGTGCCGATTCCGAAAGCCACTGCACCCATGGCACCGTGAGTGGATGTGTGAGAATCACCGCAGACTATTGTCATGCCGGGGAGCGAAAGCCCTCTTTCCGGGCCTACAACATGGATAATTCCATTTTTCGGATTCATCATTCCGAAGTGTTGCAAGCCGAATTCTTCAGCATTTGCCGACAAGGTGTCTACTTGAGTCTTGCTCACAGGATCTTCGATGGGTTTGTCTTGATCGTGAGTAGGAGTGTTATGGTCAGGCATACAGAAGATGTTGCCCGGGCGGAAACATTTAATGCCTCGACGGCGCATTCCCTCAAAAGCCTGAGGGCTTGTCACCTCATGGCAATAAAGCCGATCTATATACAATTGCTCCGGACCATCTTCGACATGTTGCACCACGTGTCGATCCCAAATCTTATCAAACAAAGTGTTAGCCATTACCTTATGTATGTTTTGTTGTTTTTACCTTGAGAAACGATATTATTCTAATTTGACGCAAAATTAGTCAAAAATCTGCAAATATCCTAATTGTTTGTGCAATTTAGACGCGAAATTGTTGTTTTTCTAAAAAATATTGCAGTTGTATTATTTAAGTTTAAACAACTTCAATAGAGAAATCAGTAGAATTGATACAAAATTCAGTGATTTGGATACGTCTCAGTGTATTTTATTTAGTAATTTTGCATCGGAGTTTAAGATTATTAACCCCTTAAACTATATTACCCTCTTATACTACAATATACTAAATGAAAAGAATTGGCATAATTTCATTATTGATGACTTTAACATTAAGCGTTATGGCACAACAGAAAATAGTACAGACAGCTGGTCGCGCCCAGTTTGGAGAATTTGCTCCAGAATTTGCGCATCTTAACGATGACATTCTTTTTGGCGAAGTATGGAGCCGCAATGATCTGCTCTCGTTGCGTGATCGTAGCCTCGTCACCATCACATCACTCATCTCACAGGGAATCACAGATTCATCGCTTACCTTCCATCTTCAGGAGGCAAAAAAGAATGGTATCACCCGCACTGAAGCAGCAGAAATCATTACCCATATAGCTTTCTATGCAGGATGGCCTAAAGCATGGGCTGCCTTCCGACTGGCTAAAGACGTGTGGAATGATGATATTAAGGGAGAGGATGCGAAGGCAGAGTTTCAGAAACAGATGATCTTCCCTATCGGTGAACCTAATAACGCTTACGCAAAATATTTCATTGGTCAGAGTTATCTCGCTCCTATCTCAACAGAACAGGTCAAATTCTTCAACGTGACGTTTGAGCCTGGTTGCCGCAACAACTGGCATATCCATAAGGCAACAAAAGGAGGAGGTCAGATGCTTGTCGGAGTTGCCGGAAGGGGGTGGTATCAGGAAGAGGGGAAACCTGCCGTGGAGATACTTCCCGGGACTGTCATCCATATTCCAGCCAACGTAAAGCACTGGCATGGCGCGGCTGCCGACAGTTGGTTTTCTCATCTTGCCTTTGAACTTGACGGTGAAAACACCTCCAATGAATGGCTTGAGCCGGTGACCGATGACCAATACGACAAACTAAAATAAACATACAAGATAAAGAAATAAAATCTCTGTTGCAAGTTTGAAGCAACTGGGTTACAACCGAACCAGGTGACCTATTCATATATAAGGAAGCTTGGTTTATTTGAGAATGTCAGAACTACGGGTCCATACTTGTTTAGATTTGGACATGG
>CAZCZX010000132.1:0-7706 GCA_964503095.1 uncultured Sangeribacter sp. | reverse complement strand
CTTGAAAAATGACAGATTTTTGAATTTCATTTTGGTAATTCTGAAATTTGTCATTAACTTTGCAGTCCAATTCTTATTAGGTTAAAGATCATTGGTTGTAAGTCATATAGACTTATTGCCATATAACCTTTAAGTAAATCTTACGAAACTTAAATAAAATCATATGTTGCCAAACACAGATGTCATCACGAAAGATAGCGTGGTGGTGAGATTTTCAGGAGACTCCGGCGATGGTATGCAGCTTGCCGGTAACATTTTCTCCAATGTCAGTGCCGGTGAGGGTAACTCTATTTCTACTTTCCCTGACTATCCGGCGGAAATACGTGCCCCGCAAGGCTCCTTAAGCGGAGTTAGTGGATTCCAGGTGCATATTGGTAAGGGAGTGCACACTCCCGGCGACGCTGCCGATGTGCTCGTAGCTATGAATCCTGCGGCTTTGAAGACCAATCTTCGCTATCTGAAGAAGGGCGGTATTATTATTTGTGACAGTGATACATTCCGTCCTGCCGACCTTAAGAAGGCTGAGTATGCTACTGATGATCCTGTGGCTGAACTTGGCATTGATCCGGAGCACATTATGCTTGTCCCAATGACAACTATCCTTAAGTCTGCACTTGCTGACTCTGGAATGGATCAGAAGGCTATGATGAAATGCAAGAATATGCTTGCTCTTGGCATCGTTTGCTGGCTCTTTGATCGCCCCGTGGAAGGCGTGCTTCATAAACTTAAGGCTAAATTCGCTAAAAAAACTGCTGTATATGAAGCCAATGCTAAGGTGGTGCAAGCCGGATGGGATTATGGTCACAACACGCATGCCTCTATGCCTACTTATCGCATTGAGACAGAGGCTGTGAAGCCCGGTGTTTATACTGATGTAAATGGCAACACTGCCACTGCTTGGGGGCTGATCATGGCTTCAGAGAAGAGCGGACTCCCTCTATTCCTTGGCAGTTATCCGATTACTCCGGCTACTGACATTCTTCATGAACTCGCTAAGCGCAAAGACCTTGGTGTCAAGGCTTGTCAGATGGAAGATGAGATTGCTGGCGTTTGCTCCGCTATCGGTGCCTCTTATGCAGGCAATCTTGCTGTTACCTCTACTTCCGGTCCCGGTCTTGCTTTGAAGAGCGAGGGCATTGGTCTGGCTGTTATGGCTGAGCTCCCTCTTGTAGTGATTGATGTCCAGCGTGGTGGCCCTTCTACCGGACTTCCTACCAAGACTGAGCAGACCGACCTAATGCAAGCTCTCTATGGCAGAAACGGTGAGTCCCCTCTCTGTGTGGTGGCTGCTGCGAGCCCTACTGATTGCTTCACTATGGCTTTTGAGGCTGCTCGTATTGCTCTTGAGCATATGACCCCGGTTATCCTTCTGACTGACGCTTTCATCGCTAATGGCTCCAGCGCATGGCGTGTGCCTGAAGAGAATGACTATCCTTCTATTAAAGTGCCATTTGTGAGCAAGGAAATGATTGAAGCCGGATGGACTCCTTATATGAGAGATGAAGACTCTTTGTCGCGTTATTGGGCTATCCCTGGCACTGAGGGTGCTATGCACCGCGTAGGTGGATTGGAAAAGGATGCGAAGACAAGTGTCATCTCCACTGATGGCGCCAACCATGAGAAGATGGTCTGGACTCGCCGCCGGAAAGTGGCTAATATTGCTAATGATATTCCTTTGATTAAGATTCAGGGGAATGCCGAAGCTGATACTCTTCTCATCGGTTGGGGTGGCACATATGGCCACATGCTGACTGCTTGCGAGGAGTTGAATAAGAACGGTAATCCTGTGGCCCTTGCTCAGTTCCGCTACATAAATCCTCTTCCTGCAAATGCTCTTGATGAAATCCGCAAATATAAGAATGTGATTGTGGCTGAATTAAACACTGGTATGTTTGCCGATTATCTACAGCAAAAGCTTCCGGGCGTTGAAATTAAACGCATCAACAAGATTGAGGGTCAACCATTCATGGTTTCTGAAATTGTTGACGGTGTCCTTAATCATATTAATAAATAAAATATCCGGTGACAATGGAAAACAATAACTGCATTTTCGCCCCAGGCGATTTCAAGAACGGGGCAAGTGTCCGCTGGTGTCCCGGATGTGGAGACCATGCTATTCTGAACACCCTCCATAAGGCTATGGCACGTGTTGGGATTGCTCCCAAGGATACGGTTGTGGTCAGTGGTATTGGATGCTCTTCTCGCCTTCCTTATTATATGAACACCTATGGCATGCACACTATCCATGGGCGTGCGGCTGCTATAGCCACTGGTGTGAAGACTTCTCGTCCGGAATTGACCGTTTGGCAGATTTCCGGCGATGGAGATGGCCTTGCAATTGGTGGCAACCATTTCATTCATGCCGTGAGAAGAAATGTGGATATCAACATGCTTCTTCTTAATAATAAGATATATGGCTTGACTAAAGGTCAATACAGCCCTACCTCCGACCGAGGTACCGTCTCCAAATCAAGCCCTTATGGCACTACTGAGGATCCTTTTATCCCCGCTGAACTTTGCTTCGGTGCGCGTGGAAATTTCTTTGCACGTTCTTTCGATGTCGGTCTGGATATCAGTGTGGATGTCATGGAGGCTGCTGCACGCCATAAAGGGGCTTCTGTTGTCGAGATTCTACAGAACTGTGTCATATTCAATAATGGTATTCATGCTGAGATTGTCGACAAGGATGTGCGCGATGACCACACTATCTATCTGAAGCATGGTGAGAAAATGATCTTTGGCAAGGACCATGATAAGGGTCTTGTGCAGGATGGTTTCAATGTGAAAGCCGTCGTCATTGGTGAGGATGGCTACACGATTGATGATGTGCTCGTCCATGATGCTCACTGCGAGAGCAATTTCCTTCAGCAGCAGCTTGCAATGATGGATGGACATGATCTTCCTCTTGCTCTTGGAGTGATTCGCGACTATTCCGCTCCTACATATGAGGCAGAGGTGGCTTCTCAGGTCAAAGATGTGATGGGACGCAAAAATTTCTCATCACTCCGCGACATGGTCTTGAAAACTTCCGACACTTGGACTGTGGAATAAGTGAAAATTCAGCGAAATATTTGCGATTTTTTTGGACTTTTTGCCTAATTTGATAAAAATATATGCACAAACATCAAAAAAATGTGCAAAAATTGCCAAAAAATTTCGCTATTTAAATTTTTTTAATTAGTTTTGCAGTCGGAAAAAAGTAAACTATATAATTTCTAACTCAAAACTATCAAGATTATGTCTGATATCGAAAACAGAGTAAAGGCTATCATCGTCGAGAAACTCACAGTAGACGAGAACGAAGTAACACCGGAAGCAGGCTTCAGCACTGACCTCGGCGCTGATTCTCTTGACACCGTAGAACTCATCATGGAATTCGAAAAGGTGTTCGGCATCACAATTCCTGACGAGGACGCAGAGAAGATCTCTACTGTAGGTGACGCTATCGAGTATATCGAAGCTCACGTTTAATCACGACAACCCCACATTTCTCTCAAGATAAATGGGTTTCTGCCTCAGGGGAGGCGGAAACCAAATCTTGAGAACGTATCATGTGAAGAATATGGAATTAAAAAGAGTTGTAATTACGGGCCTCGGAGCCCTCACTCCCATCGGCAACGACGTTGCGACCGCTTGGGAAAACGCCAAGAAAGGTGTCAGCGGTGCTGGACCTATCACACATTTTGACGCATCCCTCTTCAAGACACAGTTTGCTTGCGAAGTGAAGGATTTCAATCCCACTGACCATTTCGACCGTAAGAAGGCTCGTCAGCTCGACCTTTATGCAATGTATGCCCTCACTGCTGCTGATGAGGCTATTAAGGACGCAGGCTTAGAAGATGAGAATCTTGACAAGAATAGAATCGGTGTAATTTTTGCTGCTGGTATCGGTGGCCTTCATACTTTTGAAGAAGAAGCCGGATATTATGCCATGAATAAGGAGAATGGTCCGAAATACAATCCCTTCTTTATTCCTAAGATGATTGCTGACATTGCAGCAGGGCAGATTTCTATCGACCATGGTTTCCGTGGCCCTAACTTCGCTACTGTTTCTGCTTGCGCTTCTTCCAACAATGCTCTAATCGATGCCTTCAACTATATTCGTCTTGGTATGGCTGATGCTATCGTGGCTGGTGGCGCTGAAGCGGCTGTCTATCCTGCTGGTGTAGGTGGTTTCAACTCAATGAAGGCTCTCTCTACACGCAATGACGACCCCACTAAGGCTTCTCGACCCATGAGCGGTTCTCGCGATGGTTTCGTGATTGGTGAAGGTGCCGCTGCCCTCGTTTTGGAGGAACTTGAGCATGCTAAAGCACGCGGCGCTAAGATTTATGCTGAAGTGGCTGGTGGCGGCTTAAGTGCTGATGCCTACCACATCACTGCTACTCACCCGGAAGGTCTCGGTGCTACTCTCGTTATGGAGAATGCTCTCCGTGACGCTGGTATGAAGCCTGAGGATATCGATTATATCAATCTCCATGGCACTTCAACTCCGGTTGGCGATGTAAGCGAAGCTAAGGCTGTCAAAAAAGTTTTTGGCGATCACGCTTATAAACTCAACTTGAGTTCTACTAAGTCTATGACAGGCCACCTCCTCGGTGCTGCAGGTGCCCTCGAGGCTATTTTCACCGTTAAGGCTGTCACTGACAATATCGTTCCTCCTACTATCAATCATGAAGAAGGAGACAATGATCCCGAAATTGACTATAATATGAACTGGACCTTTAACAAGGCTCAGGAGCGTGAGATCAATGCTGCCCTTTCCAACACATTTGGTTTCGGTGGCCACAATGCTGCGCTCATCATCAAGAAATACAAGGAATAAGGATTGGAATCCTATCCGCACTCAAATAAGCGGCTTCAGGCTATGGCTTGGAGCCGCTTTCATTCAATTATCATATAATCAAAACTATCGCTTATAGATATGAGGGTTTCATTATTACTTGCTTGTCTGATGGCAGTTGGATTTTCCTCTTTGGCTAAAGATCCGCTCAAAGGGAAGGTCGTTTGCGAGGCAGATAAAAAGCCCATAGCTTATGCTCGGATTGTTGCGGAGTTTCCCGACACTGTAGTAAATTATCAAGCCGATCGAAAGGGGCGATTCTGTATCGATGCATTGTCATTTCCTGTCACAATTACTGCTAAAGCCGATGGAGTGATGGATGCCACAATTGGCCTCATGTCGATGCCTGAGTCAAAAGTTGTAATCGAACTCTCACCCGATCCTTCCTATTCAAAGCCTGTCCTCTCTCGTCGCGTAGATTGGTCAAGTGCTGAGGCTCCCCACCGCGGTTCGACATATATCCTACGCAATAAGTAGGCCTTTTTGGATGGGTTATGAGCATTCAAAAGCAATTTTTTCAAAAAAATACTTTGAAATATCCTTAATTTATCCTAATTTTGCAAAAGATATGCCGTTGGCATGTCTGCGTTTCGGCAAATATTATTAAAATTTCTAAACAATAAACTAAATTTAAACTAACGTTATGTGGTTAACTTGCTCATCTGTAGGACGTAAGTTTATCATGGCCCTCACAGGCGCATGTCTCGTCCTCTTTTTAACGTTCCACTGCGTGATGAATGCCGTTTGTATCTGTTGGCCCGAAGCCTACAATTCCATCTGCGAATTCCTCGGAGCCAACTGGTATGCACTCATCGCATCCGTAGGCTTAGCTGTGCTTTTCATCCTGCACATCTGCTATGCCGTGTGGCTAACCCTGCAAAACCGCAAGGCTCGCGGTGATGTGCGCTACGCGATTGAACATCGCCCTGCATCTGTAGAATGGTCTTCTCAGAACATGCTCGTGCTCGGTATCGTCATCCTCGCTTTCCTCGTGGTGCACATGATCCAGTTCTGGTCTAAAATGCAGCTTGTGGAAATATGTGGCGACCATGGCACTCTCCCTGCCGCTGCCGGTACGCTTTTCATCCAGGAGGCGTTCTCTAAGTTCTGGACAATCATTGTATATATGATTGCCTTCATAGCTCTTTGGTTCCACCTCCAGCATGGTTTCTGGTCAATGTTCCAGTCTGTGGGTTGGGATAACACTGCTTGGATTCCTCGCCTCAAGAAGATTGGCAACTGCTGGGTGTCTATCGTAATCGCACTTTTCGTGGCTCAGGCTATCGTTTTCACTGTGCGCGCTCACGAAGGTTACTACAAGACTAACCCTGAACTCCGCGCTCAGTATAAGTCTATGCTCGCTCCTATGTATGAGAAAGACTTCGGTCCTGATGCTGCTCAGGCTGTCGCTATGGGCCCATACGATCAGATCTCTGCCCAGATCCGTCAGATGGCGCAGAATTATGACACTGACCAGGCTCGTCAATACAATGAGAACAATCCTAAGTTTGAAGGCCAGGTCAATACTCTTAAGGCATCTGTCGCTCTCTTCGATTATCTTGAAGAAGGTGATGCTGATAAAGATGCTATGAATCCTATGATGATGAATCAACCTCAATAATCACTCGCGATATGGCAACAGAAAATGTAAAAATCATGAATCCCGCGGATTCTAAGATCCCGGAAGGTCCTATCGCTGAGAAATGGACCAACTACAAGGCTCATCAGAAGCTCGTCAACCCTGCCAACAAGCGTAAGCTCGACGTCATCGTCGTTGGTACTGGTCTTGCTGGTGCTTCAGCTGCCTCTACTCTTGCAGAACTCGGCTTCAATGTCCTCAACTTCTGCATCCAAGACTCACCTCGCCGCGCTCACTCTATCGCTGCTCAAGGTGGTATCAATGCCGCTAAGAATTATCAGAACGACGGCGACTCTGTTTATCGTCTTTTCTACGACACTGTCAAAGGTGGCGACTACCGTGCTCGCGAAGCTAACGTCTATCGTCTCGCTGAAGTGTCTAATAATATCATCGACCAGTGTGTCGCTCAGGGTGTGCCTTTCGCTCGCGAATACGGCGGTCTCCTTGCCAACCGTTCTTTCGGTGGTGCTCAGGTTTCCCGTACTTTCTATGCTAAAGGTCAGACCGGTCAGCAGCTCCTTCTTGGTGCTTACAGCTCACTCAACCGTCAGATTCATCTCGGTAAGGTGAAGAGCTTCAACCGCTATGAGATGCACGACGTAGTCCTCATCAAGGATAAAGACGGTGTGCCTCGCGCTCGTGGCATCGTGGCTAAGAACCTCGTGACAGGTGAATTCGAGCGTTTCGCTGCTCACGCAGTAGTAATCGCTACCGGCGGCTACGGCAACACCTACTTCCTTTCTACCAACGCTATGGGTTGCAACGTATCTGCTGCTATGGCTTGCTACCGCAAGGGCGCTTACTTCGCTAACCCTGCTTACGTTCAGATCCACCCGACTTGTATCCCCGTTCACGGCGACAAGCAGTCTAAGCTTACTCTTATGTCTGAGTCTCTCCGTAACGACGGCCGCATCTGGGTGCCGAAAGACATCGAAGACGCTAAGAAGCTCCAGCGTGGCGAAATCAAGGGTAGCGATATCCCTGAAGAAAACCGCGACTACTATCTCGAACGCCGCTATCCGGCATTCGGCAACCTCGTTCCGCGCGACGTAGCATCCCGTGCTGCTAAGGAGCGTTGCGACAAGGGCTATGGTGTCAACAACACTGGTCTCGCTGTATTCCTCGACTTCTCTGAGGCTATCAACCGCCTTGGCATCGACGTAGTGCGCCAGCGTTATGGCAACCTCTTCGATATGTATGAGGAAATCACCGACGTCAACCCGG
>CAZCZX010000131.1:2324-7762 GCA_964503095.1 uncultured Sangeribacter sp. | reverse complement strand
ATTTCGGAGCCGATTACGAGGAGGGCGAGGCTGACGAGGAGGATGCCGAGGTCTATGAGTTTGGTCTTGATGTTCTTTTCGTGAAGGACGAGGACTCCGTAGAAGAATGGGATAAGTACACTGCCTCTTCTTATCATTGATACTATCGAAATCATTGAGCCGGCTTCGGAGAGGGAGTAGAAGTATGCTAAGTCGGCTCCAGTCAGGAATACAGATATGCCAATGATTGCCCATTTCCAATGGAAGGGTGTCGAATTGCTATGTGTATGCAGTTTCCTTAATATCAGTACTGCCACACTCATCATTGCCAACTGATAGAGTGAATACCAACTCTGCACCATCAATGGCTCAAACCGCGTCAGCAGATACTTGTCATAAAGTGCACTGACAGCCCCAAGTGCGGTGGCTCCAACCGACATCCAAAGCCATTTGCTATGCTTGAATGAGAATCCTTCCTGCGATCCAACTCTGCTTATCATAAAGAGCGATGCAAACCCCAACAATATACCACACCATTGGATGAAGTTCAGTTGCTCTCCAAAAATCAGCAATGCTCCCACAAGCACCATCACCGGGCGGGATGCATTTATGGGCCCCTGTATTGTAAGAGGTAGATGCTTGATGGCAAAATATCCCAAAATCCATGACGAAAGCACTATCACGGACTTCGTTGCTATCAGCAAGTGCCCTGTCAATCCTTCTCCCGGTCCTGTGCCTCCATGTGCAATACACTCAATAAGCACAGGACTCATGAGCAAAGTGCCAAAAAGTGTGTTAAACCAAAGCACAATCGGTACATTGTTGTCTTTCAATGATATCTTCTTCATTACATCATAGAATCCCAACCCAACTGCCGATATAAGTGCAAATATTATCCACATTTTTTTATTAAATATTTTGTCAGTTCAAAAAATTGTATTACCTTTGCAGTGTATTAGTACGCTATTACACTATTATAGGTAATATCTTTAGAAATTATGTTACTTTTTTAGGGTATTTTGCGTCTATTACACATAATATATAACAACCGTGACAATTTAATTATGCATTGTGCATTATGAATTCTGAATTTGTAATAACGCTTCGCGACGTAAACAAGACCTATCCGGGGGTGGTGCCTCTCCATGTCTTGAAAGATATTTCCCTTGATATCCGAAAAGGGGAACTTGTGTCAATCATGGGTGCGTCGGGTTCTGGAAAGTCAACATTGCTCAACATTCTCGGCATTCTTGACAATTATGACTCAGGAACTTATCATCTTGACGGGGTGCTGATAAAGGACCTTTCTGAGAATCGGGCGGCAGAGCTTCGCAACCGAATGATCGGTTTTGTATTCCAATCGTTCAATCTCATAAATTATAAGAATGCGCTTGAAAATGTGGCTCTGCCTTTATTTTATCAAGGTGTAAGCCGTAAGAAGCGAAATGCGCTTGCAATGGAGCAACTTGAGCGCATGGGGCTTGCTGACCGTGCCCACCATCTTCCCGGTGAGCTCTCAGGAGGTCAGAAGCAACGTGTCGCTATAGCGCGAGCCCTCGTCACCAAGCCATCATTGATTCTTGCGGATGAACCCACAGGCGCATTGGACTCCAAAACATCGAAGGAGGTGATGCAAGTATTCCGCGAACTCAACGATACCGGAATGACAATAGTAATTGTTACGCACGACCCAACAGTAGGCGATGCCACAGATCGCATCATCCGAATAATCGATGGCAAAATAGAAGATAAAAGCCCCCTGGCCCCCTAAAGGGGGAATGATTATGCATTGTGCATTATGAATTATGAATTAATAAGTTATGTTTGACCTTTTCAGAGAAATATCGCAGACCATAAAAAACAATAAGCTGCGCACTGCCCTAACCGGTATTGCGGTGGCTTGGGGCATCTTCATGCTTATAGTCTTATTGGGGGCGGCTCGAGGTGTGGTCAACAGTTTTGAGGATTCTTCCTCAAATGCGAGCCAAAACTATATTCGCCTTTGGAGCGGCACCACATCAATGCCTTATAAGGGATATCGAGAGGGACGTTGGATTCGTCTTCAAGATAAGGATATGGATGCTATTTCAAAAGAAGTTGCTCCCGCAGAAGAGGTGTCGATTTCTTCATCAGTCTCCGGTTTCAATATAGTTGGGCCGAAAGACTATCTAAGCAGCGGGCTTGAGGCAGTGTATCCCGATGTAAAGAGGACCCAGAGGATTACTGACATCAAAGGGCGTTTCATAAATCAGAAAGATATTGACGACAATCGCCGTGTCATAGTGCTTCATCGCGATAATGCGGCTCTCCTTTTCGGTGATGCCGACAAGGCTCTCGGTCAGGAATTGCAAGCCATGAAATTGTCATGGAAAGTTGTGGGGATCTACGATCATAGGTGGCGAAAATCTTCTTTTATACCATATACTACCTATAAGGCAATCACCGGAGGGGATGGATATGTGGAAGAGATGGCGGTGCGTGTAGAGGGAATCTCTACCGAAGCCGAGGCAGAGCAAGCCGAAACGCAGGTTCGTAATGTCCTTGCTCGCCGTCATGAATTTGACCCGGAAGATTCTAATGCCGTTTGGACATGGAATCAATTTGCCAACCATATTAAGACCGGTAATGCACTTATCTATCTGAATCTGGCAGTTTGGGTGATAGGCATTCTGACATTACTCACAGGAATTGTGGGTGTGAGCAACATCATGTTTGTCTCTGTGCGTGAGCGAGTGCATGAGATTGGCATCCGCAGAGCAATTGGAGCAAAACCCAAGAGCATCATCATCCAGATTCTGTCTGAAAGTGTGGCTATAACTACTCTTTTTGGCTACATTGGACTGGTGGCTGGCATGGCAATCTTGCAAGTACTCGACTATTTCCTTGGAAATTCCGAGGGATTTTCAAATCCCACAGTAGATATTTCGATTGCCATTCAAGTTACTGTGGCTCTTATTATTGCCGGAGCAATAGCCGGTTTTTTCCCGGCGCTTAAGGCAACCAAAGTTAAACCCGTAGAAGCCCTTAGAGACGAATGAAAACATCTTTTTTCGATATTGAGAATTGGCGTGAAATTGGAGCCACGCTTGCCCGCAACAAGACCCGGACTTTCCTGACGGCGTTCGGTATTTTCTGGGGTACTGCCATGTTGGCAATGCTTTTCGGTGGAGCCCAAGGTTTTGAGGGGGTGATGCGGCGGAATTTTGCCGGCTTCTCTACCAATCTTGGAGCCGCCTTCAGCAATCGAAGAAGCGTTCCATATAAAGGTTTCAACAAGGGATCAGGTTGGAGTATGACCACCAACGACATCGAACTAATACGCCAACTTGCTCCGGCTATTGAATATAGCACCGAAGCTGATCAGAGAAACGGCACCGCAGCCTACGGCACAAAGACTAAGGCCTCCGGAATCACAGGAGTGGAAGCCGACTATTTTAAGATCATGGTCCCGGTGCTTAATGAAGGACGTTTTCTAAATAATGCAGATATCGCTTCTGAGCGTAAAGTGGCTGTCATTGGTAAGGATGTCGCAACCTCATTATTTGGGAATGATTCTCCTATTGGAAAATATGTTAGTGTAGATGGGATATATTTCTTGGTGGTAGGTGTCGCTTCCCAACTTTCGGATGCCACTATCAACCGCCGCATCGACGAGTGTGTCGTAATCCCCGCTTCCACTATGCGGCGAGCATATAATCTTGGCAATACTGTCGGTCTTTTTCTCTACACAGCTCCGCATGGCAATTCACCGTCGGATAATGAACCCACGATTCGACGCATTTTCTCATCTGCCCATTCCATAAGTCCTGACGACAAAAATGCAATTGAGTTCCTGGATATATCGGAGCAATTCGAAATGATCGATAATCTTTTCTTTGGCATCTCCTTGCTTGCTCTCTTCGTAGGTTTCGGTTCTCTCTTTGCTGGCGTGATCGGGGTAGGGAATATCATGTGGATAGTGGTGAAAGAGCGTACTCAAGAGTTCGGTATCCGGCGCGCTATTGGAGCAAAACCTCTCGACATAACGGTGCAGGTGCTTTCCGAAAGCATCATGCTCACCCTTATAGCCGGTACGCTTGGAGTTTGTTTCGGTGCTTTGGTGCTTGGCATAGCCGACAACCTCACCTATGATCCACTCCTTGGCCATGCCGGCTTTGAACTGACATTCAAAGCTGCCATCATTATAGTGGCTCTATTCTTCGTGCTCGGCTCTTTAGCAGGCACTATTCCAGCGATTCGAGCCATGAAGATTAAGCCTATTGAGGCGCTTAATGATAAATAAAAGATTAAATATAAAATCATGATAAATCATGATAAATCATGTTGAATCATGATGGAACATGAAAATTCTAAATTCAAAATTCAAAATTCAAAATTAGCCATATATGAAAAAATTTCTAAAAATCTTCCTTTGGATTATCGTCGCCGCCATCATCCTCGGCACTTTCTATTTCCTTTATCGCAACTCCCAGCCAAAAGAGGAGCATTACGCCACTGTCACTCCTGAGACTACCGATATTCGGCGTACTACAGTGCTCAATGGCAAGATCGAACCGCGCGATGAGATTCAGATCAAACCCCAGATTTCCGGTATCATTTCCCAAATTGATGTTGAGGCCGGTGACTTCGTACATGAAGGGGATGTGATTGCCCGCATTAAGGTAATTCCTGAGGCTTCTCAACTTTCCAATGCCCAGTCGCGCATAGATGCAGCTCAGGTAGAGGTAGATGATGCTCTTGTAAAGTTCAACAGATCAAAAGAGTTATATGATAAGAAAGTGATCTCCCGAGAGGAGTATGAGAATGCTGAGAAGACTCTTGTCAAGGCCCGTCAGGATCTCAACTATGCAAAGGATTCCTATCGCATCGTCAAAGAGGGGGTTTCTCAGTTCAATGCTCAAGAAAGCAATACCCTCGTGCGCGCTACCATCACAGGTCTTGTTCTCGATGTGCCTGTAAAAGTGGGATCTTCAGTGATCCAAGCCAATACCATGAATGATGGAACCACAGTTGCGACTATCGCTGATATGACCAATCTCATATTCAAAGGAAATGTCGATGAGACTGAAGTTGGGCTTCTAAAGCCGGGAATGAACATGGATATAACCATAGGTGCTGTCTCTGACCTTCATCCATCTGCAGTGCTTGAGTACATATCGCCGAAAGGAACGGAAAACAATGGTGCCAATACTTTCGAAATCAAGGCTGCTCTCACAGTTGATGATGTCTCTTCGCTTCGATCCGGTTATAGTGCCAACGCCACCATTCTTCTCTCTGAAGCAAAGGGGGTGATGAGTCTTCCGGAAAGTGTAGTGGTTTTTGAGCGTGACAGCACTTTTGTATACGTGCGCACCGACACAGTCCCAAAGCCTAAATTTGAGCGGCGTGCTGTCGAGACTGGACTTTCTGACGGCATCAATGTGGAGATCAAAAAAGGACTGAAGAAATCTGACGTAATC
>CAZCZX010000131.1:0-2224 GCA_964503095.1 uncultured Sangeribacter sp. | reverse complement strand
GCTTGGAGCCTTGACTCCTGCATCAACTATGCGATGATTCACAATATCGATATTCGGCAGCGGCTGAATGCAGCCCGTCAAGGAGAACTTGCTGTGACTGAAGCCAAAGACCGGGTTCTGCCTAATCTGAGCGGCTATGGAAGCCAAAACTTCAGCTTCGGACGTGGTCTGACTGCAGACAATACTTATGCAAACCGCAACACCAACTCCTTCTCCGTTGGGGCCCAACTATCAGTGCCTCTCTTTCAAGGCCTGCGGGTAGTGCGTTCAGTCAAGTATTCCGAGACCTCTCTGAAGGCTCTCGTTGAGCAGTCGGAGGCTGTCAAGGATGATGTGACCATCAATGTGATGGCAGCCTTTTTGCAGGCTCTTTATTCCCGGGAGGCTTTAGGAGTGGCAAGGATGAGTCTTGAGGTTTCTAAAGATGAACTGAACCGAAGGGAGATTCTTCTTGAAGCGGGCAAAATCCCGGAACTTGACCTTTATGAGGCTCGGGCACAGGTGAGTCGCGACGAATTGACTGTAGTGAATGCCCAAAACGACTCAGTGATGGCTCTTCTTGATCTTTCCAATCTCCTTGATTTAGAGAATAACGGCGATTTTGACATTTTGCCTCTGACAGAGGAGAATCTTCCACTTCCATCCCTCGAAGAAGTGTGGACCAACATGCAAATGAGCAATCATGCCTTGCGAGCTGCTATGTTGCGTAAAAAGGCTGCAGGTGAAAATGTTGATGTGGCAAAGACCGGTTATATACCCACACTCTCTTTCAATGCTGGATTAGGAACAAACTATTATAGGACGTCAGGTTTTCAAAACGAGGGCTTTGCATCTCAGATGCGTCATAATTTTTCCCAATCACTTGGTTTCTCGCTCAACCTGCCAATATTCGATGGATTTTCCACCAGAAACTCCATCTCAAGGGCTCGTCTGGATCAATTGAATTCCGAACTCGATCTTGACAACACCCGTCAGCAACTATACAAGACTGTATCTACCGCGCATGCCCAAGCTATTGCAGCCCAGGAAAAGGAGAAATCTGCTGCCGTCGCAGTCGAGAATACAAAGGCGGCATTCGACGCCATGACCGTAAAATACGACAATGGTCGTGCGAATGCCACCGAATATGAGAAGTCAAAGACCGATTACATTAATGCAGTCGCAGAGCGCCTTCAGGCCCGATACGAACGCCAACTTCGCATTCGCATCCTCCGATACTACAATCAATAATTGAGAATTGAGAATTATTCTCAATTCTCAATTATAACAGGCTTTTTAGTTTTTCGGAGGCTCCTTTTTCTGACACTAAGATGCCTTCCGGGGAAACTACTATTACAAGATCTTTCAGCCCAAGGCCTATTACTGGAATGCCCAATTCATTTACTACATGGGTGTTCTCGCAATCGTGGAGTTTGGCTGCCCCTTCTGTGGTTGACGGCAGTTTCTCTGTGAGGGTATTCCATGTGCCAAGGTCGCGCCATTCGCCGGCATAGGGCAGCACTCCTACCGACTTGGCTTTCTCTACCACTTCATAATCAAAACTGATCTTTGGGAATTGCTCATAGTCAGCATGAATCTCCTTGAAGTCTTTACCTGGCATGTATTTATTGACAATGTCCATCAGATAACCAAGTCGGAAAGCAAACACACCGCCATTCCAGAGTGCTCCTTCAGCAAGCAATTTCTTTGCAGTTTCTACGTCGGGCTTCTCTGTAAATCTTTCTACAGGCATCGCTTTCCCTTCGACCTTAACTCCCTTCTCCGGAACGATATACCCGAATTTTTCAGAAGGATATGTCGGAGTGATTCCCATAAGTATAAGCTCTGCATCTCCGCGTTTCACTGCTTCTGCCATTCTGCATACAGTCTCGAAATATGAATCGTCGGCATAAGTGTCGCAGGGCATCACTATCACCGGTTCATCAGCCGCAGTGCCCTGAGATGCGAGATAAGAGCATGAGAGTGCAATTGCAGGGAATGTGTCGCGTCGGCATGGTTCCGTTACGATTCCGATACTCTTTCCCAGCTGATCTTTCACATATCCGGCTTGAGCCTCTCCAGTTGCCACCACAATACCGTCAGCATTTCCGGTGGCTTCAATTTGACGCACAACTCGCTGGATCATTGATTCCTTACGTCCGTCAGGAGTCTCAAGCACCTGAAGAAACTGTTTCGAACGCACATCGTTCGAGAGGGGCCAAAGCCTCTTGCCCGATCCCCCTGA
>CAZCZX010000130.1:3251-7829 GCA_964503095.1 uncultured Sangeribacter sp. | reverse complement strand
TAAAGTTCTATATCAATAAAATCCCAATTATCCACTCCTACATCCATGCCGCCTGTTCCGCCTGATTCTCCCTCACCAGGTATGATCTCGGGCAGAATCGGTCCTTTTACCTTAATCTGAATATTCATTGAGTCTGGTGCCTCATGTATTTGGTCGGTCACATTATATAGGTATACTTTTCTTTCACCGTCTGAAAGCCACATATAAATAGCCAAATGCTGCTCTGATGAATTCTTATTGACCCCGAAACTGGTTATGGTCGAAGTCAGTGAGTTTCCCTCAATCGGATGCATGAAATTTCCCATTGTCACCGATGGTCCTGTCTGCATCATTTCATCAGCTTTGAATGAAGAAGTGAGATCTGACAAGCATGCATAATAGTGGAGAGCAGATTCAAGATTTCCAATATCTGTCATCTCAATGTGAAATTCCCGAGTGATGCGTTTGGGTTTCAATACGAGAGATTGCAATTCTAATGTGTTGTCAACTTGGACCCCTTTTCTGAGGCTAGCCCACATCCTATCAGGTTGAGTGTATAGTTTTTGAGGTGGAAAGGGGAGTTGGTCTTCCGGAATCGACGATGTGTCTAAAATTGGAGTTGAGAACGTCAGTTGCTCAAGATGGTCAATTCCACTAAAGAGAATGTTTTCAGTATCATTATTAAATGCCACGACATTATATTGGCCTGCTGGTAGCCTCAAGTTTCCACCTTCAGGTCGAAAATCACTCCTCCAGTAGTTACCTTGGTCAGAATCTGACAAATAGAATAAGTTTGCCAATCCATCGGGGCGAAATAATTCATTATTATCCCATTCATAGTCCACTCTGACAATAGGGTGCATCGAATTGCCAATATCATCAATTATATCCTTATGCCTGCATCCGGTTGTCCCACATATCGCCAAAGGAATCATCATTGACGACCCCAATAGTTTGAAAATATGTTGCGTATCGGCCATAGATATTAGAATATAATGTCAAAATGAGAAGACCTCCTAAAGTTAAAACAACATTATGAGATATAAAAAGTTTGTTCCTTAAAATAGCACAATCATATGTGATTATGATACAATCTTCCTAAAATGAGATATTTTTTTTGATATTTTTGCTAAAATATTTTGCAGAATGATAAAATTTTCTTAATTTTGCAGAAAAATAAAACACATGGACAATGTTTTTAACATACAGGGTTGGTGGCGCATCGGCAGAATCTTCCGATGGCAATGAATCTTGTTCTATTGTTTAATAATAAATTCGAATCAATTGAAACAATAATAAAAATGCTATCGGATTAATCCGATGGCATTTTTTTCTAAATATTATATCTATGAAAATAGTAGATCCATTTCTCCCGGTAGATGAACATGGCTTCTATGGCCGATTCGGAGGTGCCTTCATTCCCGAAATTCTACACAGTAATATAGAGAATCTAAAGGAGGCATATGCAAAATATGTCAATGATCCGGATTTTAATGAAGAGTTTGAGAATCTTCTTTCTGATTATGTAGGAAGGCCAACCCCGCTGTATCACGCTAAAAGATTGTCTGAACTTTATGGCACGAACATATATCTAAAACGCGAAGACCTTTGCCATACCGGTGCCCATAAAATAAACAATGCTATTGGGTCTGTGTTGCTTGCCAAAAGAATGGGTAAGACACGTATCATTGCAGAGACCGGTGCCGGTCAGCATGGTGTGGCCGTCGCTACTGTATGCGCCCTCATGGGATTAAAATGTGTAATTTATATGGGGGCTACTGATGTCAAACGTCAGCAACCGAATGTTGAACGCATTAAGATGCTTGGGGCAGAGGTGGTCCCGGTCACTTCCGGCAACATGACGCTAAAAGATGCAACTAATGAAGCCATTCGCGACTGGTGTTGTAATCCTTCAGATACCTTTTATGTTATTGGAAGCACTGTTGGTCCTCATCCCTATCCGATGATGGTGGCTCATTTTCAGTCAGTGATTAGCCGAGAAATCAAAGAGCAAGTAAAATCTGCTACCGGAAAAGAACTGCCGGATTATGTTGTGGCTTGCATAGGAGGGGGAAGTAATGCTGCCGGAGCATTCTATCATTTCCTTAATGTGCCAAAAGTAAAACTCATCGCCTCAGAAGCTGCCGGACTTGGAATTGATTCTGGTGAATCAGCAGCCACCATTCAACTTGGCAGCGAAGGCATCATTCACGGATCCAGAACTCTTGTAATGCAGACACAGGATGGACAGATTGTTGAGCCATATTCCATATCCGCAGGGCTTGATTATCCGGGAGTCGGTCCTCTCCATGCATTCCTTGCAACAAGTGGACGCGCTGAAGTAGAGGCAGTTACTGATAAAGAGGCCCTCAAAGCAGCATATCAACTCACTCGGCTTGAAGGAATAATCCCGGCTCTTGAATCAGCTCACGCTCTTGCTGTGCTTGATAAGAAAAAATTCAAACAAGATGATATAGTGGTCATAAATGTTTCAGGTCGCGGCGACAAGGATATGCATACTTATCTTGCTCATGCTTCTTCTAATGAGAAGCTGGAGTAATCCTGTAGGTTTTTATGGTTTAACATTTTAGAATGATTATTTTAAGTATATGAAACTTCAACAAAAGACTACTGTGATTCCTGCTGATCTAGAGACTCCGGTGGGAATATATCTGAAGATTAGAGATTTATACCCATCTTCTGCTCTTCTTGAAAGTTCTGATTATCACACTACTCAAAACTCTGTTTCTTTGATAGGCGTTGATCCTATCGGTTCTTTCACTGTAAACAATGGCTTAATATCCATGGTATATCCGGATGGGAAATCTCTTCAAAAAGATGGAGATGTCACGGAGGCTTTGAGTCAATATATACATTCTTACTCTACTGATTGTCAGGCTGGTGTATTCAATGGGTTGCTTGGCTTTACAGCTTATGATGCTGTAAAATATTTTGAGCCGTCTGTTCCTATACGTGACAAACAGAAGGCTTTTGAGCACATTCCTGATATGCAATACCTTCTTTATAGATTCATCATTCAGATGAATCATTTCCGCAATGAAATGACTATCTTAGAAAATATCCCGGCTGGAGACCAAAGTAAGACTGATGAACTCCTATCCATTATCAGGAATAATAATATCGCAGTCTATCCTTTCAAGGCGGCTGATGACATTGAGTCGGATGTGACAGAGGATGAATATATGAAAATGGTGGAGCGTGGTATTGCTCATGCTAAGCGAGGAGATGTTTTTCAGATAGTACTCGCTCGAAGATTTTCGCAAGGGTTTACCGGTGATGAATTCAATGTGTATCGTGCTTTGCGGTCGGTCAATCCTTCACCCTATCTCTTCTTCTTTGATTTTGGAAGTTTCAAGGTGTTTGGTTCTTCTCCGGAAACACACTTGAGGGTAACTGTGGGTGAAGATAAAATTGCTTATATCGATCCTATTGCGGGGACATTCAAGCGTACTGGTAAAGATAAAGATGATCATGAACTTGCTGAAAAACTCCTTCGCGACCCAAAAGAGAATGCTGAGCATATCATGCTCGTAGATCTTGCTCGAAACGACCTCAGCCGAAGTGGTGGGAAAGTGAGCGTGGAATATCTGAAACAGATTCAGTATTATTCTCATGTTATTCATATGGTGAGCAGAGTCTCGGCTAAATTACCGGAAGAAGCAGATGTCTATAAACTTTTTGCCGCCACTTTCCCTGCAGGGACACTGAGTGGAGCCCCAAAAGTTAGAGCAATGCAACTCATTAATGAGATTGAGCCGGTAAGCCGCATGACATATGGCGGATGTATCGGAACTTTCGGTTTCGATGGATCCATCAACCAAGCGATTACTATAAGGAGTTTCTTAAGTGCAGGCAGTAGGCTTTATTCAGAAGCAGGTGCCGGAGTTGTGGCTCGTTCAGTTCCTCTCAACGAACTCATGGAGACCAATAATAAACTTGGAGCCCTCGTGAATGCAGTCAAAAAAGCCGAATCATTATAATAAGATATGCCATGAAGATTTTAATTCTTGATAATTACGATTCTTTCACATATAATATTGTGCATGCAGTTAGGGAACTGGGATTAAACCCTGTAGTGGTGAGAAACGACAAAATCACCTTACCCGAAATAGAAGAATATGACAAGATAATTATTTCTCCCGGACCTGGTATCCCCTCTGAAGCCGGTATCCTGCCAGATCTTTTGAAAGAATATGCAGGGAAGAAGCCTATCCTTGGTGTATGCCTTGGGCATCAGGCTATAGCTGAAAATTTCGGTGCAAAACTCGAGAATCTAAAGGAAGTATACCATGGAGTTCAGACACTCGCATATAAATCAGCAGATGATTATATTCTTAAAGCTTTCCCCAATGAATTCCCTATCGGTCGCTATCATTCTTGGATCGTCTCTAATGAAGATTTTCCAGAGGAACTGATAGTGACATCAAGAGACGACGAAGGGAATATAATGTCGCTGCGCCATCGCGACTTTGATATTCATGGAGTGCAATTTCATCCTGAGTCTCTGCTCACTCCCAATGGAGTGAAGGTGATTGAGGCTTTCCTTTTTCATATAAACAATGAATGATTATGAACAGA
>CAZCZX010000130.1:0-3151 GCA_964503095.1 uncultured Sangeribacter sp. | reverse complement strand
TTTCATATAAACAATGAATGATTATGAACAGAATATTATCCAACCTTTTTGAACACAAAAGTTTGAACCGAAATGAAGCCCGTGATATCATGCTGAATATTGCAGATGGAAAATATAATGATAATCAGTTATCGGCTTTTATGACGGTATTTCTTATGCGGAGCATAACTCCGGAAGAACTCACTGGATTTCGCGATGCAATTCTTCAAAGAAGAGTGGCGGTCGATCTTGGAGAAGACAAGGCAATAGATATCGTCGGCACTGGTGGAGATGAAAAGAATACATTCAATATTTCTACTGCATCTTGTTTTGTGGTGGCTGGTGCAGGTAGGAAAGTTGTGAAGCATGGCAACTATGGAGCCAGTTCAGTTTCCGGTGCCTCCAATGTGCTTGAACAGCATGGAGTGAAATTCACTTCAGATCAAGATAAACTTCGCAAATCGTTGAATGAAAGCGGGGTCTGCTTCCTTCATGCCCCTTTCTTCAGTCCCGCTCTTAAGAGCGTGGGCCCGGTAAGAAAATCTCTTAAGATGCGTACATTTTTCAATATGCTTGGTCCGCTTGTGAATCCGACATTGCCTAAGAATCAACTTCTTGGAGTTTACAATCTTAAACTGATGCGCCTATATAGATATATAGCACAAAATGAGAATATAAATTGCACGATTGTCCATTCTCTCGATGGCTACGACGAGATTTCTCTCACATCACCTTTTAAGGTGGCAAACAATAATGCAGAATTCGTAATGCGGGCTTCAGATTTGGGTCTTGCTAATGCTACCCAGTCAGATCTTTTCGGAGGAAATACGGTAGAAGAAGCGGCTATTGTGTTTGATTCTGTGCTTGATGGAACTGCTTCAGATGCAAAAAAGAATTGTGTTATTGCTAATGCTGCCTTTGCAATTAAGACTCTTGAGCCGGAGCTGCCACTTAATCAAGCAGTGGCAGAGGCTTCGGAATCGCTTAGGAGTGGTGCCGCTCTCGACAGATTTAGAAAGTTTGTAGAATTAAACAGTTGATTATTATGGCAAATATTCTTGAAATTATAGCTTCTACAAAAAAGAAGGAAGTTGATGCCATGAAGCGTCTTATTCCTATTGATGATCTTAGGCTAAAGGCAAAGGAAGCAGTGCGGGATCTCAATTCAATGAAGCGCTCCATATTGGAAAAGAACGTTGCGATAATTGCTGAGCATAAACGGCGTTCTCCTTCAAAAGGAGAAATATCACCCATGTCGGATGTAGGAGAGATTGCTTTATCATACTCTGAGAATGGGGCGGCGGCAATGTCTGTCCTTACTGATACTCCATATTTCGGCGGAAGTCTTGAGGATCTTGCTGTGGCCCGTTCAATTTCTCCTTCACTTCCTCTTTTACGTAAGGAATTCATAGTAGATGAATATCAACTGTTGCAAGCAAGGATTATTGGTGCAGATGCTGTGCTTCTGATTGCTTCGATGCTTGATGGAAAGAATCTTGTTGACCTCAATGATAAAGCTCATGATTTGGGACTTGAGACTCTTGTAGAACTTCATTCAGAAGAAGAACTTTCTAAACTCCCAAGTGATGCAGATATGGTAGGCATCAACAATCGAGATCTTACTTCTTTCAAGACAGATATTGCTAATTGCAGCCGACTGGTGGAAAAACTTCCATATGATATAGTAAAGGTGGCTGAAAGCGGAATGAAGACTACTGATGATATCGTCAGATTGAAGAAGGCAGGTTTTGACGCATTTCTCATTGGTGAGGCTCTTATGTGCACCAATGATCCCGGCCTTACATTACTCAATTTCATTCAAACATCCGAATCTCTTCTTCATAAGTCATGAATAAAGATAAGCAGCTGAAGGTCAAGGTCTGTGGAATGAAGTTTCCGGATAATATAATGGAGATTTCTTCTCTCTCTCCGGATTATCTCGGATTCATATTCCATCCTAAATCTCCGCGATTCTGTCAGAATGAAGGAAAAAAGATTCTCGAAAATATTCGTGGAAATGTTATCCCGGTGATGGTTTCGGTCGATATGCCCGAAGAGCAACTCCTTAATATTGTAAAAGAATGGGGGTTCAAGGTTGTTCAACTTCATGGAAAAGAATCTCCGGAACAATGTGATAGACTTCGCAAGCATGGTCTTGAAGTGTGGAAAGCCATCCCGATAGGAAATGATTTTGACATGGTTCCAAATGACATGATTACTCAATATGAGGAAGTGGCAGATTTCTTTCTTTTTGACACTGCAACTAAACTTCACGGAGGCTCGGGGAAAAGATTCGACTGGAAACTTTTAGAAAACTACAAAGGTAAACTTCCATTTATACTTAGTGGTGGCATTTCTCAAAGTGATGCTACTGAAATATTGAATATTTCTCACCCCAAACTTGTAGGTATAGACCTTAATAGCAAATTTGAAGTCAGTCCGGGACTCAAAGATCTCCAAATGCTCTCATCTTTTCTTTCAACTCTTAAAAACAATAAATTATGAATAGACTTAGAAAACTTCTCGAAAATAAGAAAAAAGATCTTCTTGCAGTATATTTTACGGCAGGCTATCCTGAACTTGACTCCACAGTAGGGATAATTGATGCACTTTGCAAAAATGGGGTGGATATCATTGAAATAGGCATACCTTTCTCTGATCCAATGGCTGATGGACCGGTAATTCAGGAAAGTGGATCTAAAGCTTTGAGCAACGGCATGACGTTAAAACTCCTCCTTGAGCAAACAGCTCAAGCACGTAATCTACATCAGGATACTCCTTTTGTGGCAATGGGTTATCTAAATCCGATAATGCAAATGGGTCCGGAGACATTTTTCCGTCGTGCCCTTGAATCAGGAATTGATGCTGTAATCATTCCGGATCTTCCTTTTGACGTCTATATGGAAGAGTATAAGGAGTTAAGTGATAAGTATGGTATTGATGTCATTATGCTGATTACTCCGGAAACGTCGGAAGATAGGATACATTTGATCGACAATAATTGCGAAGGTTTTATTTATATGGTATCCGCGGCTTCCACCACAGGTGCTCGTGATAGTTTTGGCCCTTCCCAAATAGAATATTTCAAGCGAATTGATTCCCTTAACCTAAAACATCCACGTCTCATTGGATTCGGAATTTCAAACAAGACTACTTATGATGAAGCATGCCG
>CAZCZX010000129.1:0-7877 GCA_964503095.1 uncultured Sangeribacter sp. | reverse complement strand
AATGGCGGCACTTACCTGCTTAGCATTCGACGAAGTGATATCTCCTTGACTTCCATTCTCACCACAGCAGTAGCCGATCTGTATTGATTCGGCTACTTCCTGCCCGAATACGGGCAGGAAGCAGAATAGTAGAGTGAGAAGGATAATTACATTCTTTCTCATAATGAAATCGTTATTTTACTACAACTTTGACTGAGCGGTCGGCAACTTTTACTACATAGATGCCCGGAGTGGCAACCACAGAAATTTCTCCTTCCGCAATTCCATTGTAGAGAGTCATGCCGTTGGCTGATGCTATTGCGACGTTTTCTCCATTGAGTCCAACAATGGTTATTTCTCCATTGCCTGTCATTACCTTGACACCTTCTCCGCAGATTTGACCAACTCCTACTGTGCCAGCCGTTTCAAGCTTGAACTCATCAAGATAGATGAGGTTGCCATTATTTGAAGTTATGCCGATGTGGATGCGAAGATTGTCAGATGAGATCTTTTTAGTAGTCTCATACTTGCGCCATTCTGTTGCTGATCCGTCCATCTTGACAGAACCGAGGTTGTAGGTGATGTCATTATCCTGATCGTATAGTGCTACTGTCAGTTCATCACCGTTGTTCTCAATTTCGTCGTTATAATAATAGAAAGATACTGTTACTTCGTCGTTTTCGGACGTGTTGATGACTCCGGTAGTCAGAGTGTCAATAAATGGAGGTTCTCTGAAGAGAGTGTGTGGTCTGAAGTAGAGGCAACCTCCTGTCTCACTGGCCGACATATTAATATCTGAGCTGTAGCCACCTCTGTAGTCGAAAAGATTTATAGAAGAGAACATTGTCTTGTTTACTCCGTTGTCTAAACTTTCAAGGTATGGCATCTCATACTTATCGCCTATTATCATGGCATTGGAGTATACTGCGTCGCTTTCTCCAAGGTCATTGTATGCCATGAGTCCGAAGAGGAACCATCTTTGTTTTCCGGTGGTATCTACATTCACACTTGCCTTGCAGTCTGATGTGTCATCCATCAACTGCCATTCTCCATTATTGTCTGTATAGCAGATTGAATATACTACTTTTTCCGGATCGACGTATCCTCCGTTTACTCCGCGTTCGCCCGGTGCATCCCAAGTCAAGACAGCCTTGCCATCTTCGATTGTAAAATGCGCATTCTTTGGAGCCAATGGAAGATCCTTGCCTACAAAAACATTGGTTTCACAAGGCATACCATTTCCATTTTCGTTTACAAACACTATAGAATAGTTGTTGACGCCTTCGTCGCATCCTTCATGCACGTAAGTATATGTCTTTCCAGGCTCTATGTCGTCCATGGAGTCGATTAGAGATCCATTGTGGAAGATATTGGCGCCTTCAAGTCCTTCAAGTTGTTTGCCATTGTATCTTTCAGTAGGTGCTGTGATTGCAAGAGTTGCTGATTTTGCACCTTTTTCGCCTGCTGTTGCCTTGATTTTGCCTGCTGCCGGAGCCTCTTCGCTCATTGCTGTCTCTATAAGGAAGTGTGTTATCCATAGAGCGAAATGAGATTCCGGACTCAGTGCATGGAAACCAATAAAATAGGTGCCGTTTTCAGATACTGTGAAATGTGCGTTTGTCTCATACTTGGAACTTTCAAATTCTGTAGGCTCAACTACAGTTTGATCCATAGCAGAAGCATTAGAAGCTTTGCCAAGTTTAATTTCAAATTTTTCCTGACGGCTCAACCCGCTTTCTAACTGAGCAAATATGCTGTAGGCTGTTCCGGTTTCCAAATAAAGTGGAGCAGTAAAGATCCAATCGTCAGCATCTACATCGCCAAAACGATAGATTGCGCCACCGGAGCCGATATCCCATGTGTTTCCATCGCCGTTGCTGTCTTCTATTGTCATCAATTCGCAGTCCTCATCTTCGAAATAACTTTCGTATGGAAGATTGACTCCTTCTCCAATTATCAATGCCGGAGTTTCTGCGACACGTCCTTCCAATCCGTCAAAACTTGGAGTTATTTTATAGAAATACTTCGCAACTTTCTTGCTGCTGATTTCATCGGTAAAGGAAGTCTCTTTAAGATTTTCTGCTACTACTAAATCCTCCGGCATACGGGTAATTTTGTATGTCACTTCATCTGCGTTAAAATAGCCGTTGTGGAGGCTTGCTGTTGGTGCAGACCATGATATATTGACGGTGTATTTGTCATTAGTGGCAATTATGTCGTTGACATTTGCTGGGGCATCATTGCCAAACCAATAAGTTGTCTTTGCTGGAATACCTTCACCCATTTCATTAGAAAGGACTATCTTGATTTCATGGTATCCTCCTGTCACGGTAAAGGCTTCTGTAGTGATGGTTGAGCCTGCGGCTACCTCGCCTGTTGCTATTACTTCATTGTCGCAACTTAACGCATATCCAAGTGTAGTGCCTGTGAGATCTTCATAGTCAACGCTCTCTGATGAGGCATCGAATGTGACTGTGCCTGTGAGAGATCCTTCCTGGAAATTGATTACGAGGTTGGTTGCTGCCGCTGGAGTTCCTTCATCTACTATTACTTGCGGTATATATGCACCTCCCCAACGTTCCAAGTTCCTGAATGATTGAATCTTGGTCAGTTCATAAGTGTTGAGGTCGATGGAATAAAGGCCTGCATCTCCATAGGAATTTAAAAGCCAATAGAACGTGTTGGTCTGATTGTCGATCACGCCGGTGCTCTTATAGCCTTGATACTTTTTGTATTCTGCGAGAGGTGCGCTCACTTCGCCGGTCGCTTTGTCAATTGTCACCAAATTTCCTCCTGAAGTCACACCATAAATTACTCCGCTGGCATCTGCAGCTATTGCTGACATGCCGGTTGACATCTTTGAATTGATATATTCTACAGTGAGATTGTCAATATCGAGTATGCCCCATGCGTTCTGATAGCCATTCACTTTAAATACACCATAAATATTGCCGGTCGTAGCATCATAGCATAAATCTGATGTATATAGGTCGCTGCTCAGTCCTTCGGTTGTGTCAAATAGCACTTCCCCTGTCTCTGCATCATATGATGTGAATGCAGTGCCCTTTTGTTCAAAATACCATCCTTCATCTTCATCATCCCAAAGCCATGTTCCTACTTTGGATATAGCGTGGATAACTCCATCCACATATACAGCTCCCCCTTCCATGTTGCGGTCGTCTGTTAAGAAGTAGAATTCCGGCTCTGCCCCCTCTACAGCATTGATTGAGTAAATGCCATATGGGAAAGGAGTCTCATCCCATTCTTCACTATAACTTAAGGCTGCGCGGATTTCAACTCCTCCCGGTGCCTTAAAGACTGACCCCTGACGGTTCTGTTGGGCAGCATTGGCTACCCCTGCACATGCTGTGCATATAGCCATGCAAATCAGTAGTCTTTTCAGATTCATGTTAACACCTTTTTTTGATTAATTATTATTTCTGAAATATTATTTTTGTTTGAATTGAATCCAAAAATTAGTCATCGCTTTCATATTTCAACTAATTTTTGTAATTTTGCACCACAAAGTTACATAACGTTTCTTTTTTGATACAAATATTTTGACATCAATGATGAACAAATTTGCAAATACGCACAAAATTTATCTATTATTCATATTGACACAAAGTTTTCTTTTGTCAATTTTGTTTGCTAATGATTTGGCAGCAAAGAATATAACTTCAAATAATATCATCGATATCGTTTCTCATGAAAATATGAAGAATGTCTACGATAAAGGTGTAAAATATATGAATGAAAATCGTCTTGACAGTGCTTTATTGTATTTGACAATCGTTGCCAAAACTGCAGAGCAAGGTAAAACGAAGGCTGACTCTATCATTGCAATGATGGCTTATAATAGATGTGGAAGCATACATTTCTTTTCTAAAAACTATCAAGGTGCGTATTCAAACTATAAGAGGGCTATAAAGTCAGGAGGAGAGGAAAATGCCTATTGGATCTATGGGAATATCGCAATGATATTAAACATGTATGGAGCCTATGACGATTCTGAAAAACTATTTATCAATACTTATAAACGCACATTGGAAAAGTCTGATTGGAACCATCTGATTAATGTTTATTCAAATATACTTAATCAATGCTATCTCAATAATCATCTCGATAGCATCTCTGATATTTTAACCGGATTCCATTCTTTGCCTATACCTCCTTCGATAGATGTGCACTTCTTGGAGAAAATCACCAATGGCATGATTAGTGCTAAAGATGCTGACTATAATGAGGCCATAAAGTATTTCAAGCAGGGGTATGAATTGGCTGATAGCACTTTTTTCCCGGATAGGGCAAGAATTGATTGCGCCACATATGTGGCTAAAAGTTTTAGAGATGCCGGCAAGCCTGATTCTGCACTCGTATATCTTAACAATGCCCTTTCTTTGGCAAATGGTGAAGATATGGGTGATCATCTTGTCAATCTATATGAGCTGATCTCCGATTGCTATGCTGAAATGAACAATCCTGTCAAGGCAAAGGAGTATTTGATTCGTCATTACAGCCTAAAAGATTCCATTTCATCTATCGATGACTTTTCATCAATCAAGAATCTCGATTTGAATTATGAGGTAGACAATTATGAGAATAAGATTATGCAAGTCAATAAAGAGAAGGAGCAAAGCAGACGTTACCTTTTTATTATTTCGATCACATTGCTTGTGTTTCTTGGTCTATTGATTATTGTGATTGTTCAAAATAGAAAACTAAAGACATCTAATACATTTCTTTTTGAAAAAAATCTTGAAATCCTTAAAGCTGCTGATGCCGATAGAACTAACTATTTGGAGACAAAAAGAGAAAAAGAAGAGCAGAAAATAAGTGAATCAAGTTCTCACGATCAGGGAGGGGATGGGAATATGAAGGATGAAATCCTTACCGCTCCGGATGACCCTAAGCAACAGTCGGCTCGTCTCAATATACCGGAAGAAGAACAAATGAGGATAAAAGATGCGGTTGAGAAGTTTTTTTATAGTTCTGAGGAATGGAAATCTCCTGATTTCAGTCTCCCCCGGTTGTGTGAAATTATTGGAAGCAATAAGCAATACGTGTCGCAAGTAATTAATGATTTAATTGGAACGAATTTCCCCTCCCTCTTAAATAGCCATCGCATAAATGAAGCTTGCAGACGTTTGCTCGATGTTAAAAACTATGGAGGGCTGACTATTGAGGCAATTGCGGAGTCCTTAGGCTATAAGTCGAGAAGCAATTTCAGCAAAAACTTCAAAAAGCATACAGGCCTCAATCCTAAAGAGTATGTGATTTTGGCTCAAAGCAAGCAAGAAACATCTGATCAATTAAATTGACATTTTTTATTATAGATATAAGGGTCCATCTCATATTTTTTATTGAGATGAACCCTATATTAAAAACCCATTTCAATGCATTGAGATGGGTTTTTGAATATTGCGATTATTTGCTGGCTTCTTCCTTTATCTTGGCAAGGGCCTCGATTGCGGTGTAAGTGTTTTTCGCTTTTGGATTGAATGTGATGGTGATAGTGTCTGCGCCTGCAATGTAGTTGACATACATGTTGGTGCTGTCGTTACCAACTATCACCGGGTTCCCTTTGGCATCTGTGGCAGTATAGACACTGTCGGCTTTTTGGAATCCCTTTTCAAGCATCAAAAGATTCTTGATTTTTGTGCGGTTGCCATTTTCATATACGAAAACTGCTGATTGTTCCGGACTAAGCGCATATATCACGCGTCCATCATATGATCCTTTGCGTGGATTATTGCCTTTAATATTGAAATATGTGGCATCATAAATGCCGCTTTCCACCGGTTGCTCAGCATAGAATGCCTCATTGGCTGCCTCAGCCTCAGCCTCTTTCTCCTTGTTTGCATTGCCTCCGCAAGATGCCAGCAAGAAGGCAACTCCGCAAAGGCTTAATAACTTAATTGTTTTCATGTCTTAGTTATTTTGGGTTATTATCACATTGTTATAACATAATTCCATGCCTAATTGTTATTATTAGATACCACCTTTTACTCTCTATAACCTTTCTGATCTTCACCTTTCGTTGACGAAAGGTGAGCGAAAATTTGCATTCATGTTCTATTTTTTATAACTTTGAATTCCGAAAGCATTATTTGAATTTCGAAAGCATTAAATGAAGAGATATGGCAATTGATATTAAATATCCGGTTGGAATTCAGAGTTTCTCCGAAATAATCTCGGGAGGTTATGTGTATGTGGATAAGACAATGTATATCAGAAAGATGATAGATTCTGGCAAATACTATTTCCTGAGTAGACCGCGTCGCTTTGGAAAAAGTCTTTTCCTTTCTACTCTTGAAGCATACTTTGAAGGACGTCGTGAACTCTTCAAAGGACTCGCACTCGACTCCGATGAAATTGACTGGACTCCAAGACCCGTCATCAAATTCTCTTTCAATGCGATCCGGCCTAATGAAAAAGAAAATCTTGACAAATATCTCAATGCTACTCTTTCTGACTATGAGCGAAAATATGAAGTAGAATACATTTTAGGTGACTTCACCGACAGATTTGCCGCCATAATTAGGCAATCCAAAGAAAAGGCAGGCAAAAATGTTGCAATCCTTGTTGACGAATACGATGCTCTTCTCCTCTCCACTCTCGAACCCGAGAATGAGGAACTTAACTCATATTATCGTCAGACATTGAAATCTCTCTTCTCCGTACTCAAAAATGAGGATCAGAACATCTATTTTGTCTTCATCACAGGCATTTCAAGGTTCAGTCAGACGAGTCTTTTCAGTGGTGCAAATCATATGGAAGACATCTCGATCCTTAACGATTATGGAGCCATCTGTGGCATTACCGAACAGGAACTTCATGATAATTTTAAGGTTGGGATAGAAAAATTTGCGGAAGAAGAGGATATTGATATCAATGAAATGCTCGTCGAACTGAAGGAAAACTATGACGGCTACCATTTTTCCAAGAAATGTCCTGACATATATAATCCATTCAGTATATTGAGAACATTGAAGTCAAGAGAAATCAGCAATTATTGGTTTCAATCTGGAACACCTTCATTTCTCATTGAGGTCTTGAAAAGGGATGATTTCTTTATGCCGTCGCTCGACTGCCTGGAGACTGTAGAAAGTACCTTGACTGCAAAAGAATCGTATCTAAACAACCCGGTTTCCCTTCTCTTTGAGAGCGGATTTGTGACAATAAAATCATACTCTAAAGAAAGAAAATCTTACAGTCTCGGTCTCCCTAACATGGAGGTTGCAACTGCTTTCACGCATGCCCTCATCCCAATCTATTGTGGCTTAAGGGAAGACATTTCCAATGCGATCTTCCTTAGATTGAGAAATGCGATCATCGATGGCCAGCCGGAGCAATTCATGGAAGAGCTGAAGACGTTCCTCCATGGCAATCCCTACGGCCTGACGGAACTCGACAAACGTGAGAAATATTTCCAAAGTTGCCTCTACCTCATGCTCCGCGCCCTCGGCTTCCAGCCTCAGGCAGAACTCCAGACCTGTAATGCCCGAATGGACATGATGATCCAGACCTCCCGCTTCGTCTATATCTTTGAACTCAAGACCAATGGAACTGCCCAAGAAGCCATGAATCAAATCAACGAAAAAGGCTATTCTCTCCCATTTATCAATTCAGGAAAGAAAATCATAAAGATTGGAGCCAATTACTCTTCCTCCATCAACAATATAGACTCCTGGATAATCGAAGTTTGAAAAAATGCTCAAACTGCATATTTATGATATGGAGTCTAAGGGCCATCTTCACGTGAGGTGGAAAAAAAGACATAGTAGATTGATGCAACTTTTGTCACTTATATGTGTTATTAAAGTAAAGGAGGATGGAGTCTGATGGAGTGGGGGAGTTCTCTCCGGTATTGTTAAACCACCTTTAAATCTCTTGGA
>CAZCZX010000128.1:1859-7896 GCA_964503095.1 uncultured Sangeribacter sp. | reverse complement strand
GAGAATGAGTGAAAGAGAGCGTGACGATCCCAACAGCGATACTCAGCACGCTGATTACAGTCTGCAATTTATACTTCATAAGGTTTCTTACGGCAACCTTGAGATTATGCAAAATCATATTCATGGCTTAATCTTTTTATTTTTATGCAAAGATAAGCCAATAAGCCCTAACAGCAAAGAATTTTCACCTTTACAAATGCACATTGTATGAAAATCATACAGAGAAGTGTATGATTTTCATACAATCTGCCCAAGATATTCAGAAAAAGCGCCGAAAGGATTTCCTTCCGGCGCTCATGCATCCTTATTCTCCGTATGTCTTTTCAAGGAAATCCTTTATTTCTTGAATTGGCATATCAGTCCCAACTATAACTCCGTCAGCATCTACGAGGATTATCTTTCCTCCGCTATTGCTTGCTCTATTGATACGCCATACTTTGTCTTGATCGTTAAGATCTACAAAGCTTTCCCAAGGATATCCATCTTTCTTCATTGCTTCGTTCATAGCATTGCAGTCTCCTTTCTCACGTGCTATTGCAACAACCTTGAATCCCTTGTCTTTATACTTTTCATATATCGGGATAAGTTCCATTGAATGTCTGCGACATGGTCCACACCATGAAGCCCAAAGGTCTATAACAGAAACGTTCCCATTTATCAGGGAAGAAATCTGTTCGGTGGAGCCATCTTCCCGAGTCACTTTGTAATCAGGATACTTATTCCCAGCTTTCACCTCCCTTGCCTCAATCATCTCCGTAATATCTTTGGTATAGGGATGATCCTTCATATTGTCTTTATATAGACTATCGAACAGTTCCATATAGCCGGGTATATCCTCATATTCTTCATTATTATAAAGAATAGCGGTTTTAATATAATTAAGTCCCACAAGGGTAGGGGTGTCTGAGATCATAGATCTTTTTAATGAATCTCGACTCAAAAACATCTCTTGGGTTTCCTTATTCAGATCCAAGTAGTCCTTACTATACATTTTTTCTTTAGGGCCTTTCTTATATTGAAAGAATAAATCTATAAGTGAAGCCTTTTCTTCATCTGATTCCGAACTCTTCATCTTATTTAAAAGAGTTTGAACTTCCAGTGAATATGCGGAGTTATCATCAAACATTGGAGAAAGCTTATCATTTATAGCCGCTATTTTATTGGCATATACATTGTCTAAAGTATTTTCTATCTTAAGATAGAGTACATTGTCTTGTAAGTCAGATTTAAAGGATTCTATTACATCCATGTCGGAGTCACCGCATAAAAAATCTACCGATCCGTTTCCTGTGAAGAAATTTCTGGTTCTCCAGGCTCCTTTGCTGTATTCATCGTCAAAAGTCAAGTTATATACTCGTGGCATATCATCCTTAAGTGTATAGGAAAAATTCCCATCGACGATTGGTATTGTAATATACGGAGAGGTGCGAACGTCTTTTCCCGCCTCAAGCAAAATTGCGTACTTTGAATCCGGACGGTCAACAACCTCTCCAGAAATATGGCAAACGATTGAATCTTTTTGATTCTCAATTGAATTATTGATTATCGGATTGTCGATTATCCTTGTATTGGAATGGTTTGCACCCATCATGGCAGCATTACTTCCCAACACTGCTATCCCAATTAATAATCTTTGTAATTTCTTCATCTCTGTTAGTTTATAATGGTACGTCTAAAAATATAGACGTAAGAAATCTCAAAAAGATTGAAACAAAACTATTATTTGTGATATTTAAATTATCAGAATAATTATGAATGGGATCCGAGCCGTCCCTCAAAATAAGCCTTCAGGGTAGATAGCAACAAACTTTTCCCAAACCGCCGTGAACGGCTAAGGAAAATGAACTTGCCCTGCTTTGTCAGCAAGGGTAAGTACATGGATTTGTCGACATAAGAATAACCCTCTTCAACTATATTGGAGAATGTCTGCATTCCAATAGGGTATCTCAATTCACTCATAAATCTCAAACTTTCCGCAAATATAACGAAATATCAGAAGATAACCAAATATAATAAAACAATAATCATTTTTCTACTAATAAAATCATACACTTTTCTGTATGATTTTCATACAATCAAACAATAAATTTCACAAAATCTCAGAAAGATTATCCTTCCAGAGCCCAATCATCCAAGAATAGTTATTCTTTCGCAATAATCTTTGCCGGATTCACCTGCATTGTCTTGTGAATTTGCCAGCAGACGATTGAAATGATAAGAACTGTGACTACAGAAACTCCAAGTATTATCGGCCAAAGAGGGGAGAGGGTGCTATCCGGAGATAATTCCAAGAGCGCGGATTCTACAAAGCGATTAAAAATGACACATATCGGCACGGCGATAAAGATGGAAATGCATATCATTACTAAATATACTCTTCCGAACATACGGTATATGTCGCGACTTTTAGCACCATTTACCTTCCGAACTGCAATCTCTTTCCTCCGGGCTCTCGTGTCAAGTGTTATTGTGCTGAAGATACTCATGACGCAAATAAGTAGACTCACACATCCCAATATCCATCCTCCGACTTTTGCTGTCTCAACTAATCCCGGTATCTGGTTTGCTTTCTCTCGATAATTGAATACTATATTGTTTATGGCTTCAGGTTCCAGTCGCCCTATGGTTTCATTAACACTTTTTGCAAGTGCTTTGCTTTTACCTTTCTTGGGTACAAGCAACCAATCCGATATCGACTCTTCCCATTCCGGACTGATGGCAACTAATGACTCATCATATGAATTGTATGGGATCTTTTTGATAATTCCTGTGATTGGAAGTGTCGGCTGTTCATTCCATCCTTTCATTATTGTCAATGCGTTGCTATCCAGAAGTCCAAGTTCTTGAAAACACTTGTATAATTCTTTGGATATTAAAAGACATCGGTCACGTTGCTTCGCAGTATGAAACCATTCCACTTCTATTCCAAGAAGAGACAGAAGAGATGTGTCTTGCGTGCAATAGACATTAAAGGATCCACGATTCAAAAAATTATTCTGCATTTCGGGATTATCTATTATCTCCTTTATTGGTAAATACCCGTTTTCTGACATTACCATTTTTTCAAGGTCGGGAAGACGCTTGATCTCTTCAAGAAGACGTTCACGCTCATTAGCATTAATAGTCTCCAGATACAGACAATCCTTATAAAAATCGTCATTATCCGGCACATTGCAAGCTTTGAATATCTTGTCTCCACCATTGACAAGAATGAATGTACTGCATACAAACACCATACAGACGATTATCTGTATTCCTAACATTACATTTCGAAATATATGGTTGCGACTTCTGCGAATATTGGCAGACAAACCTTGAACTGAATTAATGATACGACGGAGAGAAAGCCAACCGATTAAACTACATATTGCTATCAGCATAACTCCAATAACAATACTATACAGCCAAAGATTCTGAAGCCTCAAGCCTGCTCCATTAATAAATATATCCATATTTAGATCACAGAATTCTTGTAGCATATTGCCAAGAATCAGGGATATTATTATAGCTATAGATATGCATATAATTATCTCTGTAAAGAGCATCCAAAAAAGTTTTATATCTGATGCTCCGTTGACGATTCGCAATGCAAGTTCACGACTTCTTATACTGAATAATTGAATCTGAATTCGAAGGAAACCGATGATGCCTGCCATGAGAATGAGGGAGCCAATGATATAGCCAAGCAACTGTATGGTGATAATCATTCTGATTTCTGAATCATCAGTTACTTTTGAAAGTTCAGCTTTCACTCCCAATGGTTTTATCTTTTCATTTATTTCATTCAAGAGATCCCTTTTTGTGTAGTCTTCCCCTAATACCACATTCATCCATTTTGCAAAGAACTTGCCTTTTATATCATTATCTTCAATATTATCACCAATACAATAAAGAAACGAATCTGAGCCAAATGGGTAATCTGTGATCGATACATTATACACATCCACTATTGTAATAGGAATTGATTGGTCACCATAAGTTATCATTTTCTGAACAGCTCCAATAGGATTTTTGCCCAGGAAATGTTTTTTTGCAAAATCATCACTGATTATTCCTTCTCCTGATTTAAGTTTTCTGATTTTTTTGCCGGTAATGGCTGAGCGCAGACCTGAATAGTTGGGGTATTCTGGATCAATATATGCTGCGCTAATTGAACCTTTGAATACCGAAGAATCTGCTAAATGAAACTCTACGGGGAGTCCACTGAGCCAACCGTTAGGCACTGCTACCGTTTCTGCACATCTCAGTCCCCCGTTGCTTTTTATCAAACTGATGAGCTCCTTATCAATATTGGCATCCTCATTGTTATTCTCTGATTTAAAGGTCACTTTATAAGCGCGGTCATAGTAAGACTCTTTATAGATTGAAGGAAGTTGAAACCTTGACAACAGAGAATGAGTGAAAGAGAGCGTGACGATCCCAACAGCGATACTCAGCACGCTGATCGCAGTCTGCAGTTTATACTTCATAAGGTTCCTTACGGCAACCTTGAGATTGTGCAAAATCATATTCATTTTGATATTTATTTGTTTAACGTATGTCATTAATAATTATTACTTAATCTCTAACTCATCAACTCCTCCCAGTCTATCATATCCGCTTACAATAACTATATCTCCGGGTTCTAATCCGGAAATTATCTCATACTGTTGGGGATTCTGCCTGCCAATTTCAATCTCTCTCTTTTGTGCCTTTTTCCCATCAGCCGTCAGTTTATATATCCAATGGCCGGAAGTTGCTTGAAAAAAATCACCTCGCGGAATTACTATTGCTTTCTCAGGCATTGCCAGCTCAATCTGCACCCTATAGCTCTTTCCAAGGCGTATATTAGAAGGTTTATCTCCTGTGAAAACCAGATCGCATGTAAAGTTTCGCTCTTTCACTTCTGGAAGGACCTTGCTTATCCTCATAGGATATTTATTTTCTTGATATTGTATATTGGCAGGAAGACCTGTTATAATACGGTCAATGTAGTATTCAGGAAGAGAAACTCGCATCTTATATTCACTCATCACCTTTATCTCTCCAATCGCCAAACCGGCTCCAACCTGCTGTCCCAATGCTACATTAAGAAAACTCAACTGGCCGGCAATCGGAGCACGAACTACAAGATTTTCCGTACGGTCGTTGGAGCGCGCAAGTTTCTTTGACGATGCCTCACGATTGGCTCTTACCATTTCTTTTTTCAATAAAGTTGCCACCGAGTCATGACGCAGGCTTTGCATCTGAAGTTCAGCTTTTTTATGCTGATACTCATAATCTTCTTCAGCCACTTCGAGCTCCGCCTTGCTTTTGATTCCCATCCGAAATTCCTCTCGGCTCTGTTGCATAGATTTCTCCAATGAAGATATCTGATGCTCCGCGTCGAGCGCTTGCTGGCGTAGAGTGATGGAGCGCTGCTCCATCTCTATTTCTTGCTCTTGATAATTGCGTTGCTGGTTTTGCCATTCTGCTTGCTCATCCTCTATATCGCGTAGAAGATCTATGTTAGTGAGCACAAGAATTGTGTCTCCAGCCTCAAGCATACTCCCCTCCTCAGCAACTATCCTTTTTACAAAACCGCTTTCCAACGCATTAATCTGAATTGTCTGAATCGGTTGCACAATACCTTCCACATCCAAATATTCCATGAAAGGAGACTCCGACACGTCCGCAATCTTAAACTCTTCAGGATCTATCCTCTTTCTATGAGAACCGAAAGCAAGTATGCAGGAATAGACAGCAAGTGCTATAAAAGCTGTTCCTGTCAGAATATAAGAAAGGTATCGCCTATACCATGGCTTTTTCTTCAATTGAATATCCATAATAATTTAGAATTTTGAATTTAGAATTTAGAATTTCATGATCCATCATGAATCATCATTGTCCATCAAGAGTAATCATGATCCTTCAGAAAAAAGCAACTTTAATCTTTTATCTCTAATCTTTTATCTTTAATATTTAATATTTAATCTTTAATCTTTAATAATCCCTCCTCATCTATCAATGCTCTCCCTCCTTCAAAATCATATGCTGTCATGCTCCTGAGAGTATAGTA
>CAZCZX010000128.1:0-1759 GCA_964503095.1 uncultured Sangeribacter sp. | reverse complement strand
TCAATGCTCTCCCTCCTTCAAAATCATATGCTGTCATGCTCCTGAGAGTATAGTAAAGGCTCCAATAGGTTCGCATCGCATTGATGAATCCGCGCTTTGCGTTGTTTCTTTCGGTTACAGCAGTCATCAGATCGAGTATGCCGATTCTCCCCATTACGAACAGTTTCATTGCCACCGAATGCCGTTGACTTGCCCTTCTGTCGGTAAGAGAGGCGATATTCACCTTCCTTGACTGCATATTGAATTGCAACACAAGTTTTTCTACATTCTGGTTAAAATCATTCATTCCTTGTTCTGCAACAGTTTGGGTAAGCGCAAGTTGGGATTTTGCTACTCTCACCTTTCCACGCCCGCGCCCCCAGTCGAGAATTGGCAGCGATAGTGATACACTCGCATATTCTTGATGCATAAGGTTTTTAAACGATTGCCCTATATCTGCTCCAGTCTGCGACAGACCAAACTGAACGTATAAGTCGGCTTTTATCCTGGCATTTGCTTTGGCATAAGCAAGATTGCTTTCACTCTCTTTCACTATTCGCTTGTAGTAATCCGGATCCGGACTGTTTTCCAACGCCAAAATCTTGGCTTCATCAAGCGGGACTTCAAAATCCGGAACACTATCAGGAATATGGAGATCTATTTGAACTGATTCTTCAAGCGCTAAGTATGTACGAATGTTCTGCTGCATCTCTCTCAGATTGATTTCGGCATCCATCACATTAGTTTCTTCGTTAAGTCTGTTGATCTCCAACTGAAGCATTTCATTCTCTGTAATGGTTCCGATCTCATATCTACCCTGTGCCATTTGATATAGAGTGTCTGCCGAAGCGAAATTCTGTCGTGCCATCTCCAACTCTGTCTGCGCTGATGCGAGCGAGAAGAATTGGTTGCATGCAGTCGCAGATATAAGTTCAAGAGTCTCTGCGTACTGCTTTTTTGCCTCCCTATATCTTATTGGCTCTATCTTCCTATCCCATTTCAACGAGTTATAGCCGAAAAGACTTTGCTCATATCCAATGAGAAGGGGCTGAGTGCTATAGGCTGTTGTCTTATTCTGGAATTCATCAAGACGATTAAGAGAACTTTTCAGAAAGAAACTACCTCCGGTAAGGCTTATATTCTGATTCACCTTCAAAGTAAGGTCTGCTCCGAATTGATCTTGACGTATAAACATTCCCGTGCCGTCTGATTGAGTTATCTTGTTCATCTCCTTATTAATATAGGGTGAGGAAGTGAGCGTAACGGATGGCAGATAATTAGCCTTAAAGTATCGGTAGTTCCAATAAGCAGCAAGAAAAGTGTTTCTCGCACTTTGAGCCGCGGGCGACTGCCGCCGAGCAATATCAATGACATCCTGAAGACCAAGTTTCAGCGTATCATTCGAAGCCGCTCTAAAATTCAGAGATGCAATTAAGCACATTATGTAAATTATTTTTCTCATACCCATAATTATTAAGAAAAGTAGTTAGCGCACTCCGTGCGCGTCAACGCGCGTGTATAGTTACATTTTAAAATAAGCAACTCTCAATGCGAGTCATCGCGCGTATTCATTAACTCACTGCAAAGTTAAGCCATACTCCATATATGACCAAGAAATGCACATACCCCAAATCCAGTTTGTATGATAATCATACACAAACCTGTATGAAAATCATACACTTTTAAAAAATTAGTCCATCTTTCTTTCAATTTTCTCCTGCAATTAAAATTTTATCATTATCTTTGCATTGACAATCTTTATTGTGCATTATGAATTATG
>CAZCZX010000127.1:0-7917 GCA_964503095.1 uncultured Sangeribacter sp. | reverse complement strand
GAGCGGATCCGCTACATGTTTCAGTTTACCAAGCGTTGGTGTATCGACTTCCTGGACTATATCTACATCGAGCGCAACAACGGGGCGCAGACCTTCAACAATTACCTTACATTCCTCCGGACACTTTCGCAATGGTGGATCGAGCGAGGGCTGATTCTCGTCAAACCCACCGATGGGATTGCTCCGATCAGCAAGCGACTTTTTGCCAAGGACCGTAAGTGCATTCCCATCGACAAGGTGAAGGAAATAGGGACATGGACAGCAAAAAACGACCCACATTTCCATTTTGCGTGCCAGATCCTGTATTATTGCTTTATCCGTCCAGTGGAGATGACACGCCTTACAATAGGGGATTTCGACCTGCATAAGGGGACTGTCACAATACGAGCCACAGCCAGCAAAAACAAGCGGACTCAAACAGTGACAGTTCCTAAGAAGGTGTTGCATTTCGGGATTGATCTTGGCATATTCAGCGCGCCCATGAGCCACTATGTATTCAGCGACAAACTCCGTCCGGGTAAGGAGCAGGTGGATACAAAAATCTTCCGCGACCACTGGGCTAAGGTGTCGCGGAAGTTGAAGCTGAAGAAAGAATGGAAATTTTATTCCTTGAAAGATACCGGCATCACAGAGCTGCTGCGCCAGAATATCACTGCACCTCTCAATGTCAAGAACCAGGCGCGCCATTCATCGCTTGCCATCACAGAGATCTACATCGGAGAATTGGCTGATGCGGTGCCGGAGATATTGGAGCTCGATGGGGCGCTTTAGTCATCGAGAAGCGGCCAGAACTCACCCTTGAGCAACTGCGACATTCCATCCTCAGAGAATGTCGCAGTTATCTTTTCGCAGATATAGCGACGGCCACGGATGTAGAACACAGCCCTTGGGTTGGGGATGTCGTCGGAAAGGAACTTGAATGTCACCTTCCGGGTACGGTCGATGTTGTAGACAGGAGTGTTATGATTGTTTTCCAGGTCGTTGAGCCGAAGATTGAATCCAAGGTCTTTCCGAGGTTGTGCTGCATGGATGTCAATGAGCAGATTAGACACATATGGCTGTGGGGGCAATGAGGCTGACGGATCAAATGTGTCATAATATGCCACATTTATGACGCTGAAATATTCAGGAGCATCCGACTTCGGTCCATTCTCAAGACTGCGCAACAAGGCTGACTTGCTATAAGCACTGTCATCTGCTCCATCATCCTCAGAATAAGATCCGAAATTCACAAACAGGCAAAAGCCGTGGGCAGAATCAGTATAGTCTATACATGCCGGGACAAAATCAACTTCTTGGACATTCTTATCATCCTGTGAATCTGAAGAAGGGCCGAACTCATTCAAAGGCTGGAGAGTATATAGGTCGCGAGGTTTGTCTCCTATTCCGGATGGGAACCTGTCAATGTGTCGTAAGACAAAGTGACGGTCCATTGCTGTCACATAGTACACCTTCTCAAGATTAGGATCGGTTTTTTCGACACCAGGGGCATAATCAACAATGCCATAGCGCAGATAATCGTTAAGATGGGCAGTGAGCGAAACCAGAGAGGAATATTCGGCGATCTGTGAGGATGCAATAGAAGAAAGAAACCATTGGCAGCTGTAGTAATTTGACATCTGGTGGTCGGAGTCCTTGTAAGCAAATGATTTTGATTCCAGATAATCACAATCGTCTCCGTCAGTATTCACGCTTACAGAATACTCGTCTACCACGGAGTCAAGGCATACAGATGAGACTTCAGCCAGAGCATTGCTTGTGAATTTAAAAGAGATCTTTTCATCTTTGTGGTTGATAGAGAACTCACCACGCAAAAATATCTCCAACTTTTCAAAAAATTCAGATACAGTCCAATGTGGCAAGGCTCTGGCATAGTTATCAATATCCCAGGATCCCGGAAGGATATTGCAGACAATGATTTTTTTGAGCCAGGCATGACTTTGCCACTCACTGAAGTCGCATTGGTAGCCGAGACACTCACAAATTTGTTTTGTGAGGCTCAAGAGATAAGGGAAGTATGTAAGGTCCCGGGTGTCTGCAGTCCAACGAAAAGATTTCAGAGCCGTGTCATAGTCTACAAAATTGTGTGTAACTCCAGAATCTGCAGATATCCAGGGGAGTGCCACATGCTGATGATCGTTAGATTGAGGATCCCATGCGATGTATGGGGATATCGCCGAAGGTATTCCGGACTTTGCCGGTATGGAAAGTTCATTGATGTAGATTTCATCGAAATTTTTTGCGAAGTTCTGCTCCGCTCGCCCTTCGAGAAACTGGGCCTTGACATCGATATCCGATATCTCCACTATCGTCAGAGTTCCGAATCGGCTGAAGGCACCGTCTCGGATCTCGCAGTCGAATACGTAGTCATCGATGGGGAGTTCAGAGCGGTGCAGATATCCGAAGATATCGATGTTCTGCTGGCAGTCGCGGAGCGGAAATGTGATTGAGAGGGTGTAGGAGTCGCTTCCGGAGAAGAGCCGGTTTTCAGCGATGAAATCGAAGGAACTGCCCTTCTTCAGGACAGCCTCCTTCCCGTCAATTATTATTTGCATTCTTGCGTCGAGATTTAGGGGATTTATTGTTCATGAGTTTTGTGTAGTCATCCTGAGCCTTATTGATACCTTTGTCGCCGGACACGGTGGCAACGGTGACAAAAGGCTCATCGAGGCGTTTGGCAAGTCGGTCGATGACACCGGAATATTGAGCCATTGCAGATGCCATCACAGCGGCTGAAGGGGAGCCGTCGGCAATCCTTGAGATAGTCTGTGGGGCAGTGATGGAGCGCGACACATCCTCACTCCGGAGTGAGCCGATGGTGTTGGTGCGCTGAGCGTAATCGAGAGCCTCGATCATCGGCCGAGCCACCGGGGAAGCGAGCAGCCGTTGGCTCGCCACCCATTCTCCGGCGTGGACGATGCCGGCGGGTTCGTCGACGGCTCCGGGCTTGGTGAAGCCACCCTTGGAGTAGCCCTGGGTCTCAGCAGCCTGCTGTTGCTTCTTGATGGCGGCAATCTGTATTGCTCCGGCAGCCACAGCCATAGCCGCGGCTATAGGGGCAAGGATATAACCTACCATCGGCACCTGGGCAGCGGAGCCAAAAGCGGCAAGAGCATTCTGAGCAGTCTGTGCCACTGCCTGAATGACTTGCATAGCAAACATTTTTTTGTTTGCCTCATTCTTGACCTTGGCAATCTCAGCCTCCTTATCCTTTTCCGCTTTCGCAATGCGGTAGGCATTCCCTTCAGCGTATGCGACTTCCTTATCATATTTAGATTCGATGGCTGCTGTCTGGATCTGCAGTTCTGCCTGGATCATTGTTGAGAGACCGGAGAATATTGATGACATTCCGGAAACGAGTGTAGAGAGAGAACCTGTCAGAGCCTTGCCACCATCAGAATTGAGCCATTCTATTGATGATTCCACAGCCTTCTGCATTGAATTCCGACTATCGGTCTCTGATTCCTGGTTGTACATCTTTCGGAGGGCTTTCTGAGCTTCAAGGAAAGCCTTCTCTATACGGAGTTTCTCATCAGCATTATTGCCGGCTATCAGTAATTCGCGGTCGTAAACTACTTTCAGGGCTTCAAGTTGCTTATCATAAAGAGCCTTATCTTCGGAAGCATTATTGCCAAAATATTGCTTCTTGATATTGGCGTATTCGGATTCCAAAGCCTCCATTTCCTGCTGATGGCGTTTGGCAGCTGCCAGTTCTGCATCCTGAAGTTTCTGCTGAGCCTTGAGTTTGTCGTCCGATCCATCGCTATATAGGCTTACAAGTTTAGAAAGATGAGACAATTCGGCTTGCTCCACAGCTTCTTGATATACTTTTTCAATGCGTTTTCTCTCTTCTGCAGAAAGATTTTCAGAATTTAAGGCCTCCGTATAATGCTGCTTTAGATTAGAGATTCTATCTTCGTAGGATCTATTTTCTTCATTAACCATGTATTGATGTCCGGAAACGACATATTTATTGACAGATTCCCAGTAGTCAGCCTGAACTTTTAGGCGTTCATCGGCAGTAAGGTCATCACGATCTATGAGCTTCTCGTTATAGTCGCGGGCAATCTCATTCATCTTGACATTATATTCCGTATATGTTGACAGACCCTGTGCATAAGCAATCCTGGCTTCAGCTTCAGCACGTTCTCGCCATGCCTTCTCTTGCTCAAAGCGGTCTTTGGGAGTATGGTTGTTGGTTGTATCTGAAGAATTTTGTGACGAAGGAGAAGAAGTAGTGTCTGCAATAGTCGTATTTGTGGTTTCAGTCTCAAGGATTTCTTTCACAAGTTTCTTCTTGATATCTGTTTCATAGACATCGAGAATTGCACGCTCCTTTTTCTCTACTTCCTTCAAATCCGATTCATATCGACTGACCTCAATCTTGAGCGAAGAAACATTATCCTGTGCTGTAGAGCTTACTGCACCATAAGATGAAGTGTAGGATCGTCCACCTCCTGATGTCTGAAAATCACGGGCTTTTTCATAATCTGACCGAGCCTTATTGAGTTTAGTCTTGATTTCTGCTTTTTCTTTTCCAATTTCCTTAAGTTTATCTTGAGCTCCTTCTACCTCATACATACGTGTAAGGGATTCCAAATAATCATCGAGAGCTTCTTTACTCGCCTTATATTTGCCTGTGGTCTCATCGATTTGGGCATTAAAATTAGGAATAATAGAATTGAGTTTGGCAGTAAGTGCAAGACGTTCGTCCATGGCACGGTTCTCATCCATGGCAGCTTCCTCAAGAGCCTTTATCTTCAGACGTTGTTCCTCCATATGTCCGGCTGCTTTCTCCCTGATATCATCAAGGGCTTTCTGAGACTCGCTTGCCTGATTGAGTCGTCGCGCCAGAAGGAACACAGCCGCAGCCACACCAATGATAAGGGTGGCCCAAGATGCAAAATTCATAGAAGCCATAGACTTTTTCCATCTTTCCTGCATTTCAGTTGTAACCTGAAAGCCGTTGGCAAGGTATTGGTAGGCATTTGTGAGAGCTGCCACTACAAATCGAGATGCAGTGAGCACTCCTGACAAGGCTTTGGAAGATGCTGCCAATAGGTCTTTTTTCTTTCTTGCAAGATCTTCTTTTATAGCCACGCGGTCGAGCCATAATGCCTGCAATTTCATGACAGTGACATAGGCGGTTATCGAAACTGCCAATGTAATGATTGTAGTTTTATGTTCTGACATAAAACGCAGGGCTATTTTCAATTTCTCAATGATATACCCACTTGCATTCAAAGCATGAGATACCAAAGGGTAGAGCCGTTCCCCAAGTTCTATTCTTAGCTCATTGGCAGTCTTCTTGAATTTGTCGAGAGTAGCTGCTACTGTATTGTTTTGCACAGCAAATTCATCACCGATTGAAGTGCCCTCGATGAATGCATAGTTTGCGGCTTCCTGCTGGGCCTTGACAAATTCTATGTTATCTGCCAGCACTGACAAGGATGCGATTGCCTTGGATCCATTCTCTCCCATATCCTTGAACATCGGGGACAGGACATCCATTCCTCCGGCCTTATTAAGGGTCTCGAGGAATAGGATCATGGCTCCGTTCGCATCTGTCTTTAGAAGTTGAGTGAATTCTTTGACATCGAGACCTGCCACTTTTGCATATTTTGCCGGATCTTGATACAGGTGAACCAATACTTGGGAGAGAGCAGTTGCAGAAGACTCTACAGCCTGGGAACTGGAGTCGAGAACAGCTGCATAACCCATAATCTGGGGAATAGTCATATTGGCCTGAGCACCTACACCTGCCATTCGTTCTGTAAAATTGGCCAGATATGGGGCAGAGGCGGAACAATTTTGGGATAACTCATTAATGACAGATCCAACTTTTAGCAAAGATTGCTCGGTACCAAATTTCTCTTCAACTCCGAATACACCAGTAAGTTTAGAAAGGGTCAATGTGGCGCCATCTCCGAGATCATCGAGAGCCACATTGATTTTATCAGCAGCGCGGACGAATCCCAAAACATCTTCGACAGACTGTTTGCCAAGTCTACCAGCTTCTTGTGCGAGTTTGTTGAGTTCCTCCCTCGATGTACGGGTATCCATTTTCTTGAATTCCTCGTTCAAGATCTCGACATCTTCAGCGGTCATCCCTGTAAATTTCCGAACATTAGACATCTCTTGATCCATATCAGAATAAGCATTGACATACTCCTGAATATTGGAAGAGAGTGCATCATATCCTCGTACTAAAAGATCAATGGCAGCCCATGAACCGATTGCCCATTTTTTGAATCTGCTCCAAATGGTCTCGGATTCTTTCAGCTCTTCTTTGACGGAGGAGAGTTGCTCTTGCACAATTCTGATTTGCTGGGCAAGGATTTTATAAGCTTCCGATCCTTGCTTGGCATTATTGAATTGTCTCTTGAGATTGGATAGAGTTTTTTGAAGTTGTCTGGGGGAAACGTTATCAAGATTTTCAAGGACTTCTCGTACAGTCTCGGTTGCTGTGACTGCATTTTCAAGTTCTCTTTCGAGTTTTTTGACCTCTTGACGCGCCTTTTTCAAGTCTTTTGGAGAAGCTGGGGTTTTCTCCAGATTCTCAAGCTTCTTTTTAGCCTCATCAAGTTTGGCTCGTATGTCTTCGATAACCTTCTTCGCCTGCTCTCCGTTCACCTGCAGAGTCACGGTAGCAGTATCATTTATATTGCTCATAATAGGGGGGTGAATTTAATTTTGAGTGAATATACAGCGAAGGCTTGACACCATAAAAGACATGGAGCCACGCCATCATGGCGCAGCTCCACATCCAAAAATGCTAAAAAATGCTATGCGTAATATTATCAGTCTTTGATTTCCTTTCCTCCCATCCAGGGGAGACCGGTGTAGCGTTTTGCGGGACCCCGGTGCTTTTTTCTACGTGTGAAATCTGTAGGAGGGGGTTCTTTGCTGAAAGTACCTCGAATAATCACGTAGAGCACGAAGGCTGCAGGGATATATATGAAAATATAGATAAAGATCATATCAGTTGAGATTTAGATTTTTTTGTACACAAAAATAATAAAAATTTTTGGATTTTGCAAGTTTACTCGAAGGAGATTTTTGCAGTTTTGTTCTCTCCGAATTGGATGGAGAAGGAATCCTGGCCGTCGGCTTCGCAAGATTTGCACAGGGCAGCCAAGAGAGATCTGAGACGTCTTTTGGAGGGCTGGCGGTCGAGATGCCTGGAATATTGGTCTTCGAGGAAATCGAGCTGCTGGCGGTAGCAGAGTCGGTTGTATTTCATGGATTGCCGGGTGGCCTCGTAGACCCGTTGCTTCTCTGCGCGGAGAGCCTCGCGGGCTTCTTGAGTGGAGACCTGGCCGATGGCGGTGTTGAGGCGGCCGATGGTGCGGTTGGAGTCTTTCTGGATGCTCACTCGCTCGTTGCGGAACTGGATCCGCAGGGCATTCATTTGTTTTTCAAATTGATTCATTTTACTTGTTACATTTGGCGTTTTAGACAGAGAAACGGCTGTCATACCCCGTCGCCAAACGTAACAAGATTTCGCTCTGATGAGCAAAGTTGTATGGGTATAACAGCCGCTATGCGTTTATGTAAGGGCATAAAAAATGCCCGAAAGTTTGTTCGAGCCGATACTGCGACTCATCAGAACGATTACTCGTTACGTTGGCACTGCAAAGTTCGGAATTTTTTTTGGATTGTGCAAGAGTTTTGGCGGAATTTTTTGGAGGGTTGTGATAAACACAATGGTTGGGATAGGTCAGTTATAGGGTCTGAGGGCAATAGTTGAATAAAAAAAATCATTAAAATTGCCTCAAATTGGGCTCAACCATTGCCCTCAGGGCAATGGTTGAGCCCATAAATCCATCCAACTATTGCCCCCAGGCACTATAGTTGAAAGCTTAAGAGGGTGTATCATAAGTAAGATTATGATGCGCCCTCTGATTATATGGCTCC
>CAZCZX010000126.1:0-8056 GCA_964503095.1 uncultured Sangeribacter sp. | reverse complement strand
GCTGACAAAATGTAATTTTGGCATGTGGGAGAAGCGTATTGCTCGATGGCTGCGGCATCACGATGTAAACGGGCTATGCTGGCTTGGTCTTCTCCCAATTCATAGTGCATGGGGAAGAAGTGGGCGATTCTGAAGCGGTCAAGGAAGATTTTGGCTCCTGTGAAATAATCTGTGCCGATTCGGGAATCGACTGGGAAGAAACAGAAATCGAATCCCTCAAATTCCGCTGCTATCTTGTCTACTATGGCGTTGAATCCATCTAATGCCTCGCTCACTTCCTCTTCAGTTGATTCGTCTTTCCACAGCCAGGCATTGAGGTCGCCGGCATGGAAAATAGTTCGCCCTCCAATTGTCACTGCGTAGGAATTCCCGATATCTGTGGAAGGGAATGATCTTACGTTGATAAGGCTATCCTCATAGTGATCATTGTCTGTCATTGCTATAATCCTTGATGCATCTACCTTATCTCCTTTATAATTGCCATTGGGGCTGACAATATGATTGATTCGCCTCCTCACATCCATGCTGACTATATAGCGTATATTGGGGAAAAGCTTTGCCCATCCGAATATCTCCGGATTATAATGGTCCTTGTGTCCATGACTCACGAATACATACACAGGCATCTCCTTATCCACATTCATCAGCGGATTAGGAAGTGGACCCCTCTGATAAGGATCCTTCCAAAAGTCAAATATCAACACCGCCTCATTTGCCTTCACCACAAAGCAATCATGAAACACATATATCGTCTTAATCATATCCATAAACAATCCATTAAATTGCTACAAATTTAATAAAAATACACCAAAATTGCAAAATTTACAACAAATATTTTGAAGATTTGAAAATTATGTGTAACTTTGCAGGTGTCTAACAAAATTCAACGCCTTTTTATATGATTTATATTAGCAAGCATATCCATCATCATCACCACCATGTTCACAAACGGCGGTGAGGTCGCTATGCATATGATTATACTTATATAAATTATAAATCATCATATAAAGCCTCAGAGCCTCGGGATTATTCCCAACTCTGAGGCTTTTTATTAACAAGCAAGAAATGACTGAAAGTTATACCCCCATAACCTTATAACCCTAAGTTGAGCTTGCGAAACTTAATACAGTTATGCTAAGAATTGCCATTCAAAACAAAGGTCGCTTGGGCGAGGAATCGGTAGGACTCCTCGACCGCATCGGTATCAAAATAGACACCGCAAAGCGTAAGTATCTTTCCAAAGCCATCAACTTCCCGATAGAGATCCTCAATGTCCGCGATGATGATATCCCAGGGCTCGTAGCTGAAAACTCTGCACAACTCGGCATCGTAGGTCTCAACGAAGTGGAAGAGAAAGGCGCTAAAGTCGACATCGTTCGCCCACTCGGATTCGGGGCTTGCCGCCTTTCACTTGCTGTCCCGAAACGTGAGGAATATACCGGTCCGGAATATTTCCGTGGCAAACGAATTGCCACATCTTATCCACGTATCCTCCGACGTTACTTCGATTCTCTTGGAATAGAGATAATACCTGTCGTAATATCCGGTTCGGTGGAGATCACCCCTTCCGCAGGAATGGCAGACGCTATCTTCGATATCGTCTCATCGGGCGGTACACTAATCTCCAACGGTCTTAAGGAAGTGGAGGTAGTGATGGAGTCGCAGGCGGTGCTTGTTGCAAATCGCACGCTCTCAAAGGAAGACCGCGAATTGCTTGATGAAATAGAATTCCGTATAGAGAGCGACAGCATCAGCCGCGGAATGAAATATCTCCTGATGAATATTCCCTCAGATAGCCTTGAAAAAGCCATCGAGATTCTTCCGGCAATGCGTTCCCCAACAGTCCTTCCTCTTGCCACCCCCGGTTGGCATTCGCTCCATTCAGTAGTGGAATCCTCCCAACTTTGGGATAAAGTGCGTCAATTGAAGGCAATAGGCGCTGAAGGAATACTTGTATTATCAGTCGACAAAATTATCCCATGAAAATATACAATAATCCCGCGCCATCACAATGGCAAGAACTTTGTCTCCGAGCGAAGGCAGAGGAAAGTGCTGAAGTTGATAAGATAGTCAGCAACATCATAAAGCGTGTCCGTGAGAATGGCGATGAAGCGCTAATGCAGCTCGCTGCAGAAATCGACGGTCTCTCAATCCCATACACACTGAGAGTCTCTGAAGAAGATTTTTCTGAAGCCGAGGCTGCTGCGCCTGAATCTTTAAAAGCGGCAATTAAGATAGCTGTTGAAAATATATCAGCATTTCATAGGGCCCAACTTCCTCAGGAAATCAGAGTTGATACGATGCGGGGCGTCACATGCCTGCAGCGTCCGGTAGCAATTCAAAATGTAGGAATCTATATCCCCGGAGGCACAGCCCCTCTTTTCTCCACAGTACTGATGCTCGCAATCCCAGCACAGATAGCAGGGTGCAAGCGGGTGGTGATGACCACTCCCTGCGATAAACAAGGGAAAGTCGCGCCGGCAGTGCTTTATGCAGCCCGAGTATGTGGAGTCAATGAAGTCTATAAAGTCGGGGGTGCACAGGCAATTGCTGCAATGGCCTATGGCACGGAGAGTATTGCTCCAGTCGACAAGATTTTCGGTCCAGGTAATAGATTTGTCACTGCTGCAAAGCAACAGGTGGGTGGTCGTAAAGTATCTATCGATATGCCAGCCGGACCCTCTGAAGTTATGATACTTGCAGACGAAACGGCTATACCTGAATTTGTGGCAGCCGATATCCTTTCGCAATGTGAGCATGGTGCCGATTCGCAAGGTATCGTGGCATGCAACTCTTTGAAACTTGCCGAAAAAATACATAAAGCAATCGATGTTCAGGCTTCCAATCTTGATCGTGCAGACTATGTAAGCCGGTCGCTCGATAATTCCAGAATAATTGTGCTCCCCAATCGAATCGATATGATTGCTTTTGCTAACCTCTATGGAGCAGAGCATCTTATATTGTCACTTGACGAACCGTTTGAGGCTGCTGATGCCATTACTGCGGCAGGAAGTATTTTCATCGGAAATTATTCTCCTGAAAGTGCGGGCGACTATGCGTCAGGGACGAATCATACTTTGCCAACATCCGGTTGGGCTCATAGTTGTAGTGGCGTCAATGTAGACAGTTATATGCGCAAGACTACGATACAACACCTTACGGCAGATGGACTCCGAAGCCTTGCCGACACTATCACCACTATGGCAGATGCAGAGGGCCTCGAAGCCCATGCACAAGCCGTCAAAATCAGAATGAAATGCAAATAACCGATCTTATCCGCCCAAATATACGAAATCTCCAACCATATTCCACTGCGCGTGATGAATATGAAGGAGAACTCGGAACCTTTCTCGATGCCAATGAGTCTCCGTTTAATAACGGCTACAATCGATATCCTGATCCCCACCAGAAGCGTCTGAAAAGTCTGCTTTCGCCCATAAAAGGTGTGGCTCCGGAAAACATCTTTATCGGAAACGGAAGCGATGAGGCAATCGATCTCCTATTCCGAATATTTTGTCAGCCAGGCAAAAGCAATGCCATCTCTATAGCCCCAAGTTATGGCATGTATGAGGTGGCTGCTGACATCAACGATGTCGAGATGCGCAAGGTGCTTCTCAACGAAGACTTCTCTCTTCCGGTGGATCGCATTCTTGAAGCTGCTGATGCCGACTCCCGCCTTCTATTCATATGTTCCCCGAATAATCCTACAGGTAATGCTTTTGCTCGCCAAGACATAGAGCGCATCTTGCGTGAGTTTCCGGGCATTGTGGTGGTGGATGAGGCTTATATTGATTTTTCCGATAAGCCTGGTATGGTCCAGATACTTTCGGAATATCCTAATCTGGTAATGCTTCAGACTATGTCAAAGGCTTGGGGGATGGCGGGCCTTCGATGTGGACTCGCGTTTGCCTCCCCCGAAATCATCGGATATATGAATCGCGTGAAGTATCCATACAATATCAATGTGGCTACCTCTGCGATAGTAGAGCGTCTTCTCGCAGAGCCTGTGCCTGAACATGTAAAAATGATCAAAGATGAGCGCAAGAGACTTGCAGAAGCCCTCTCCGGTTATCCCTTTGTAAAGGAAATCTATCCCTCCGATGCCAACTTCCTGCTTGTGAAGGTAGACGATGCCAATGCCCTTTACGACTATCTTATCTCCCAAAAGATAATTGTACGCAACCGAGATAAGGTGGCTCTCTGCACAGGCTGTCTTCGCATCACCGTAGGAACTCCCGAAGAAAACCAGATATTATTAGAAAAACTTAAGCATTATGCATGACTGGTTAGATTATGCATTATGAATTATGAATTATGCATTATGAAAAGGAAACTCCTAATAATAGACCGTGACGGCACCATCCTCGTAGAGCCTCCAGTTGATTACCAGATTGACTCGCTGGAAAAATTCCAGTTCGTCCCAGGTGTCATAACCGCTCTCGCTGATATAGCCAGTCTCGGCGAATATGAACTTGTCATGGCATCAAATCAGGATGGCCTTGGCACATCATCTTTCCCTGAAGAGACGTTTTGGCCCCCGCAGAATTTGATGCTCCAGACTCTAAGGGGCGAAGGGGTGGAATTTGATGATATCCTTATTGATCCATCTATGCCCGAAGATAATTCCCCTAATAGAAAACCGGGAATCGGGATGTTTGGTAAATATATTGGCAATCCTGACTATGATTTGAGCGAGAGCATAGTGATTGGCGACCGACTCACTGACGTGAAGCTTGCAAAAAATCTTGGTGCTAAGGCAATTCTTCTGCAGCCTAAGGGTACTGAGGCTGAAGGATGCGCCCTCGTCACTGACTCATGGGCTGAGATCAACGAGTGGCTTCGCGCTTCTTCACGGCGCGCGAGCATTGAGCGTATCACTCGCGAGACATCCATTCGTGCTGAAATTGATTTGGACGGGAAAGGCACTACGACCATCTCTACCGGTTTGAAATTTTTTGACCATATGCTGGAGCAGATCCCTCACCACAGTGGATGCTCACTGCAAATAGAAGCCAAAGGCGACCTTCAGGTTGACGAGCATCACACAATGGAGGATGTCGCCATTGTTCTGGGACAGTTGATCTTCCAGGCGTTAGGCAATAAAGTGGGTATTGGCCGTTATGGATTCTCTCTTCCTATGGATGAATGCTCTGCTACGGTTCTTCTCGATTTTGGTGGGCGTTCAGAGTTTGTCTGGGATGTGCCTTTCACTCGCGAATATGTCGGTGATACCCCTACAGAAATGTATAAGCACTTTTTCAAGACTCTTTCCAGCGAGATGCGCTGCAATCTTCATATAAAGGCTCAGGGGGAAAATAATCATCATCTCATTGAAGGAGTATTCAAGGCATTTGCCAGGGCTCTTAAGATGGCAGTGCGTAGAGATGTTTTCTCCAGTCAGTTACCCTCAAGCAAAGGACTTCTATGATAGCAATTATTGATTATAAGACGGGAAATCTCCGTTCTGTGGAAAACGCCCTTTCTCGTTTAGGAGCAGAATTCCGTCTCACTGCCGATCCCGATGAAATAAAGAGATCATCCCATATCATTCTTCCCGGTGTAGGGAATGCCTCTGAAGCAATGTCAAATCTGAGGGAGAGCGGGCTTGTGCCAACAATTATGCAATTGCGCAAACCAGTCTTGGGCATTTGTGTAGGAATGCAGATAATGTGTCGCCATTCTGAAGAGGGAGATGTGGAGTGTATGGGAATTTTCGATGCATTTGTGAAGAAGTTTATCCCTGCTCCCGATCTTAAAGTGCCGCATACGGGCTGGAACAATCTCTCTAATCTTGAAAGCAAACTTTTCCGTGGCATAGAGTCGGGGGCTTTCGTCTATTTTGTACATTCTTATTATGCCGGTCTTTGTCCTGATACAATAGCTACAGCAATTCAAGGGAAGATGTTCAGTGCGGCACTGAAATATGAGAACTTCTATGGCGTTCAGTTCCATCCTGAGAAGAGTGGCGAGGTAGGGGAGCACATCATCAAAAATTTCATTGAATTATGAGTAAAATAGAAATCATTCCTGCTATAGATATCATCGACGGCAAGTGCGTGCGTCTTTCGCAAGGAGATTATAATCGTAAGACCACTTATGATGCCTCTCCTCTCGATATGGCTCGAAGATATGCCGACATCGGTGTGCGCCGCCTCCATGTGGTCGACCTTGACGGAGCGAAAACATCAAGTCCCGTAAATCTCTCGGTGCTGGAGCAGTTGGCTGGAGTCAATGGATTGGAAATAGAGTGGGGTGGTGGCATAAAATCAGAGTCTGCTTTGAGAGATATTTTCTCGGAGGGAGCCAAGTATGCAGTCGTCGGCAGTGTGGCTGCCCGTCAGCCGGAATTGTTTGCTGAGTGGCTTGAAGAGTTCGGTGCGGATAGGATGGTGCTTGGTGCTGATATATCCAATGGAAAAATTGCCACTCATGGTTGGCTGAAAACTGATGATAAGAGTGTCGATAATCTTGTCGAACTGTTTCTTCCTAAAGGTCTCTCGCAAGCAATTGTGACGGAAATCTCGCGCGACGGAATGCTCTCAGGCCCGGCTACGCCTCTTTATGTGGCTCTGCAGAAGAAATTTCCTCATGTTATCTTTACGGTCTCCGGTGGCATCGGCAGCGAACAGGATATAATTGACCTTGACCGTGCGGGGCTGCACCGGGTCATTGTAGGAAAGGCTATATATGAAAATAAAATCCCATTGAAATTTATTGAAGAATGGTTGCAAAACGCATAATACCCTGTCTCGATGTGAAGGATGGGCGCACAGTGAAAGGTATCAATTTTGAGCAGTTGCGCGATGTCGGTTCCCCGGTTGAACTTGGCAAGTTCTATGCCCGTGAGGGTGCCGATGAGTTGGTATATCTCGACATTAGTGCCTCTGCGGAAGGGAGGCAGACATTCACTTCGTTGGTGGAACAGATTGCTCGAGAGATAAATATCCCCTTCACTGTAGGAGGTGGTATCTCTTCTCTTGATGATGCTTCCCGTCTCCTTAATGCCGGAGCCGATAAAATCACAATCAACACTGCGGCTGTCAACGATCCTAACCTCATTGACCGTATTGCATCTCGTTATGGTCGTCAATTTGTTGTAGTAGCGATAGATGCACGTCTTGAAGAGGATGGGGTCTGGCACGTGACCACTCACGGAGGACGACATACCACCGAGCGAGAATTGTTCTCTTGGGCTCATGAAGCAGAACAGCGTGGGGCAGGAGAGATACTTTTCACATCCATGAATCATGACGGCACCCGCATGGGATATCCTTGCGATACATTTGCTCGTCTCAGCGATAAGGTATCAGTGCCAATCATTGCATCCGGAGGTGCAGGAAGTGTTGAGGATATAGCAAAGGTCTTGACCGAGGGGCATGCAGACGCAGCCCTTGCAGCCTCCATCTTCCACTTCGGTGAAATCTCTATCCGCGACCTAAAACTCCAACTTTCCCACCAAAACATCAAAGTCGCTTTATAACGTAGCCCGGAGGGCTATGATTTTGTTAACCCCCCCCCCCCGGTAAAACCGGGGGAAATCTAACTAAAATATAATCTACCCCGGAGGGGTAGGACTAAAAATCACCCCTATGACCTTCGAAGATTTCAATTTCTCAAAACTTGCCGACTCCCTCCTCCCTGTAATAGTGCAAGATGCTGTTACGCTCAAAGTGCTGATGCTTGGATATATGAACCGCGAGGCATTCGACCGTACTTTGGAGACGGGTCATGTCACGTTTTGGTCGCGTACACGCGGCCAGTTATGGACTAAAGGAGAAACCTCCGGCCATTACCTTGAACTTGTGGAGATGTATACTGACTGCGACTCCGATGCCTTGCTCGTTAAGGCAAATCCCATTGGACCCACCTGCCATCGAGGCACGACTGCATGCTTCGACACCCCTGACTCTGAAGGCTTTATCCGACGTCTGGAACAAATAATTGCAAAACGCAAAGAGGAAATGCCGGAAAACTCCTACACCACGCGCCTTTTCATCAAGGGAGTAAAAGCCATATCTAAAAAAGTAGGGGAAGAAGCCACAGAAGCCATCATAGA
>CAZCZX010000125.1:0-8071 GCA_964503095.1 uncultured Sangeribacter sp. | reverse complement strand
CTCCCAAGGGACCGGCTACTCTCGACAAAGAACCTGTAACAGCAAGTTTTACATTAGATCTTGGCACTGAAGGACAGAAAGCCGACATAAACTGCGCTGACTACTTCATGGCTTCTAAAGTGACCTATGGAAGAAACCTCACTCTCGATGGCAAAGACAATAAGAGTCTCAACATGACATGGTTTGGTGTGGAAAGCAAAGCTTCAGCAGCTGATGAAAGCAATGCCATCCGCTTTATCATACAGCCGAATTTCGGTCTTTCTTTCACACCTACCAAAGTTTCATTTGAAATGACTCGTTTCGGCACAGACGGCGGCTATGTCGACGTGGCTTGGGAAAATCCCGACAAAACTCTGATTTCGCTTGCCAATGAAGTTAAACCACAGCGCGATAATGCTACTCCCAACGTGAGCGAGTGCAGCTATGAGGTGACAGGTGCCACTCCTGGAGAAGGTGCTTGCGCACTTTTGGTCAATCTCTATGGCCTTGACCATGGCAAGCGAGTAGGCTTCCGCAACGTTGTGATTGAGGGCACACTCTCTGGCACTGAGAAGGAGATCCCAATGCTTGGTTCTTTCAAGGCAAATGGAGTTGAATACAGTGCTCAGGATATATTCGAGGCTGATGGCGAGAACTATAAAACCACTATCGAATTGCCATGGGCTGATCAAATGATTTCAGAATATAATCCTCTCACAGATGTCACTCCAATAAAAGGAGAAGTTGGCGAAATCGTTTACAACCTTTTACAGAAAGATTGTGAGAATCCTTGGGAGTGGGATGAGTGTTATGTCACAATTCCGGTCTCTTTAGGTGAAATCAGCATTAATTACATCGCTAAGTTTATCAATCGTCCCGGCTTCACTGTGACATATTATGACACTGACACTAAGACTGTAATGGGCTCCCAGATTGTTGAGAAAGACACCCCAATCAAAGAGTTTGCCGTTGACTATACTAAAGCACAGGCTGAAGATGGATATAAGGTTCGCGGATGGTACCTTGCTCCTGCCAATGCTCGCAAGGCAACTGTGGCAGAGGTGGTGACTGACAACATGAGCCTCTATGCCCGTGCTACTGAAATAGAGACTGAATCTACCCATAAGAAATATGAATTCCTCCTCAACGACGCTTCTTTTGACCCTGCAGACCATGAGGCATTCAACACTGAAAATGGTTATTTCCATGATACTACTCATGGTTGGGCATTTAAGAATGGAGATGTGATCACTCTTCTTACCGGACCGAAGGCTGCTGTCTCAATTGCTCTCTGCCGTTATGGTTATGGCACTAACATAAAGGTTACCGACGCCAAAGGCAACGAAGTTGCAACAGTTCCTGCAAAGTCTGCTACAGAGACCGATGGCGAGGTTGTTGCATTCCAGTATGAAGGAGATCCGGGTTTGCTTACTCTGACATTTGAGTCGGAAGGTGAGTTATATATCCACTCTGTGAAGATCATGAATAATGCAGAGGTTAATTATGAGTCTGAAGGCAACTGGTATTTTGTGAAGCCCGGTGATGCTCAGTCACTTCTCGACGTGATTGAGGCAGTCTGCGCTGTAAACGCTGACCGTGATGCAGATCGCTCGTTTATCTTTGTTCCTGACGGGGTGTATGATCTCCGTGAGACCGTGCTGACCAACCTTTCAGGTCACAACATTTCCCTTATAGGTCAGAGCATGGAAGGAACCATCATCCGTAATGCTCCGCACTACACCACCGAAGGTATCGGAACGACAGCGACCCTCATGAACACCGGCTCAAACCTCTACTTGCAGGATCTTACCATTCAGAACGCTCTTGATTATTATGGCGCTCAGGATGCGGGTCTTGCCGGTGGTCGTGCTGTGGCATTCTGGGATAAGGGTATCAATACTGCTGCAAAAAATGTGACACTCCTTTCATATCAGGATACCTACTATACCAACAATGTCAATGGTAAATACTATTGGGAGACTTCTGATATTCATGGCACCGTCGATTTCTTCTGCGGTGAGGGTACAATGTTCATGACCAACTCAACAATTACGGTTGAGAAGCGTAAGCAAGACGGAAGTGGTGAATGCACCATCACTGCACCTTCCACCAAGGCCGGCGACAAGTATGGCTATGTATTTGACAATTGTAAAATAGTTAACTATGCGGCTAAGTACAATTTAGGTCGCGCATGGAGCAACGAACCACGCTGCGCCTATATCAATACCACTGTCTGCGACGATAAACTCAACAGTGCTCGCTGGACAGCAAATGGTATGAATGTGGCTGCAAAGGCATTCGTAGAATACAACACTAAGGATGCTGAAGGAAATGTAGTGTCTCCTGCATCGCACGTGGTGAAATTCATCAAGGGCGACAATGTCAACGAAATGGAGACAATCCTTACCGCAGATCAGGCAGCTGAGTTTACTGTTGATAAGGTTTTCCCCGAATGGAACCCTACAGCACTTTGCGTTCAGATTGCTGCTCCTGTCGCTTCTTTGAGCAATGGCACAATCTCTTGGAATTCTGTGGAGGGTGCTTCTGCATATGCCATCTTCAAGAATGGAGCGCTCGCTGCAATCGTGGCTGACGGAAATTCATACGTAGTTGATGATCCTGAGGCTGATTGGAGCATTCGTTCTGCCAATGCTCAGGGTGGTCTCGGTAGTCCTGCCAAAGTAGGTGATCCTTCGTCGGTAAATGCTATCAATTCTGCTGCTGAAGGAGTATACTTCAATCTTCAAGGTGTCCGAGTTGATAATCCACTTAAGGGCCAGATATATATCCTCAACGGTAAGAAAATCGTAAAATAACCTCCTTTTCTAATATTTGTCACCCTTCAGGGGAAAAGTTATTGAAACTTTCTCCGGAAGGGTGACTTTTCTATTATCTGTGATTTTCGTATGTCAGATACTTTTATTATCTTTGCAGAAATATATCAAGCACCTGACATGAAACTAAACCGAATAAAATTTCTTTCACTTCTCGCGATGATGGCAGTAAGTGTGTCTGCTATCGCTGCCGATAAATGCGTATCCGGCTTGAATGCCAAAGACTTCAAAAAATATTGGGTGGTGGAATCTGAAGGTCCATCCACGGTCTCTTTCAGAGGGGATACAGCCGAATTCATTGCTCCCAAAGGACTCAGCGTTTGGCGAAAAGACAAGATGAGCGGACGCACTGTCATTGAATATGATGCCCAGGTAGTCACAGAAGGACCCGACGATCGTCTCAGTGACCTCAACTGCTTCTGGATGGCTTCTGACCCCAACGCGCCGGATCCTTTTAAGAATCTCAATAAAAGGGGTGGTAAGTTTGTCAATTCCTATGCTCTCCAACTTTATTATCTCGGATATGGAGGCAACCATAACTCTACTACCCGCTTCCGCCGCTACACGGGCGACGAGCGTGGAGTGGATGATGCGGCTTTTCGCCCTGCCATCATCAAGGAATACACAGATGCCGACCATCTGCTGAAGCCTGGAAAATGGTATCATATCAAGATTACTCACGATGGCCTGCGCACTCAATATTTTATAGATGGCGAGCGTCTGGTAGATTTCCGCGATCCCGCTCCTCTCACTGAAGGATGGTTTGCTTTCCGCACCACACTCAGCCGTACACGACTGACTAACTTCTCTTACTCTTGCCAACCTCTTCAGGAAACTGATGTGCCACTTGCATGGGTGGGCGATGCTCCCAAATCAGATGTGCCTGTGACATTCGGCGTCCCATTTGATGCCGGTGCTGTCTCCAAGACTACTCCTCTTGCTATCACGGCTGATGCCACAGAAATCCCAACAGAAAGTTGGCCATTGGCCTTTTGGCCTGATGGCACTGTGAAATGGGCTGCCGTTTCCGGCACTGTGCCAGCCGGAGCCGACAATCTTACTGTCAGAATTGGAAAACCAAATAAGAAAAACTCCAACAAAAATCAAAATCAACTCCTTGCTTCCGAAGATGGCAAGCATATAATCGTGCGAGCCGGCAATTCCAATGTCTATATCCCAAAAGTCTCATCCTCATCTCAAATCGTTGAGAATATCATTGACTCTATAGTGACTGCCGGAGTGACAGTTGCCGTAGACGGTCGCCTCGTGGGCACTGTGAAGGATTCCCCTTATGAAGGCTCTGTCAATGCCACCGACATGAAGAGCCGCCTCCTCTATTCAGGAATCGAACGCAATGGATCGGAGCGTGCTGTCGTAATTTTGAAAGGAGTGCATCGCTCTGCCGACGGACGTGAATGGCTCCCATGGACAATTCGTCTGAGCGCATTCGGCACAAGCCCCGACATTAAGATGACCCACTCCTTCATTTTTGATGGAGACCAAGATAAGGATTTCATCTCCGCTCTTGGTGTGGCTTTCGATGTGCCTATGCGCGAGCGAACCTACAACCGTCATGTGGCTTTCTCAACGGCTGACGATGGAGTATGGAGCGAGCCAGTACAGCCGCTCGTAGGCAGGCGCGTTCTCCGCAATCCAAATTCCGGTCAATTTGCCCCATCTGTTCAAGAAATGCAAATGAGGGGCGAAAGAGTGTTTGATTATGATCAATTTGATGAGGCAGGACAGAAACTTATTGATGAGTGGGCGGAATGGGATGGTTTCCGTCTCTCTCAGAATGGTCCTGATGGCTACACTATCCGCAAGAAAGCCACTTCTGAATCCCCTTGGATTGGAACCTTCGGCGGGCATCGTGCGCAAGGCACGGTCTATGCAGGAGATGTGACAGGTGGACTGACAGTATCAATGAAGGATTTTTGGCAATCTTGCCCATCCGGTCTGGAAGTGACAGGTGCTCGCTCTCCAAAAGCGACAGTGACTGCTTGGCTCTGGAATCCGGATGCCCAACCGATGGATCTTCGCCACTACGATGACCGCCCCCACGGCCTGAATGCAAGCTATGAGGATGTACAGGATGGAATGAGCACGCCTTACGGAATTGCTAAGACTTCAAGCCTGACAATCCGTCCTGACGATGGCTATCGTGGCAAGGCCAATTTTTCAGCCATTGCTGCTGCATCAGGTCTGGAAAGTGTGCTCCTTCCCACACCCGACTATCTCCATCGTCACAAGGCTTTTGGCATCTGGAGTTTGCCAGACCGATCCACTCCTGCTCGCGCGGAGGTAGAAGATCGGCTTGATGATTATGCCGAATTCTATAAGGATGCGATTGAGGAAAACCGTTGGTATGGCTTCTGGAATTATGGTGATGTCATGCATGCCTACGACCCTGTTCGTCATACATGGCGCTATGATATTGGTGGCTATGCTTGGGACAACACCGAACTTGGAAGCAATCTCTGGCTCTGGTATCAGTTCCTGCGCACTGCCGATCCTGAACTATGGAAGATGGCGACTGCGATGACCCGTCACGCATCAGAAGTAGATGTATATCATATCGGTCCTAATGCCGGTCTTGGTAGCCGCCACAATGTCAGCCACTGGGGGTGTGGGGCAAAGGAAGCACGTATCAGTCAGGCTGGATTCAACCGCATCATGTATTATCTCACTGCTGATGATCGACTTGGTGATCTTATGGCAGATGTGACTGACTCCGACCAAAAACTCTACAGTATCGACCCAATGCGTCTTGCCCAACCTCGTGAGCAATATCCTTGCACAGCCCCTGCACGTCTTCGCTTCGGACCTGACTGGCTTGCATATGCCGGCAACTGGATGACGGAGTGGGAGAGAACCGAAAACACTGCCTACCGCGACAAGATAAAAGCGGGCATGAAGAGCATCTGTGCCCTTCCAAGCCGTCTATTCACCGGCCCTCTTGCACTTGGCTATGACCCTGCCACAGGCATCATAACCTCCGAATGCGACTCGACGTTGCAGACCACAAATCATCTAATGACCATCATGGGAGGATTTGAACTGATGAATGAAATGATGGAGATTCTTCCTGACAAGGATTGGGAGGACGCATGGCTCGAACATGCCACTCACTATAAGACGAAGTCGCGAGAGATTCTGCACAATAGATTCCGAGTGTCGCGCCTTCATGCTTATTCTGCGTGGCAACACGGAGATAAGGATAAGGCTGCGGAGGCTTGGCATGATCTTCTGACTACCGCAGAGCACACCGACGCTCCAAGAATGACTGTCAGCATGATTGAGGGCAGTGAGGTGCCTGCTCCAATGCATGAGGCATCCCCGATCAGCACCAACGACGCAGCCCTCTGGAGTCTCGATGCCATATATATGCAGGAAGTGATCCCCCAAGATTAAAAGATTAATAAGTCTAATTAGTCCAATTAGTCCAATTAGTCTAATTAGCCTAATTAGACCTATAAAACCAAAATAAAAATGATTCTAAACTTTATAGGCGGTCTCGGCCTCTCCGAGATATTGGTGATAGCCTTCGTTGTTCTCCTCTTATTCGGAGGTAAAAAGATTCCTGAACTGATGAAAGGTCTTGGGAAAGGTGTCCGCTCTTTCAAAGATGGCATGAAGGAAGTGCAGTCCGATCTCAACGGTGGCGATAAGGAAGATGTGAAAAAAGAAGACGCGAAAGTCGACAAATGACATATGGCGACTCAAAAATCGTCAGAAAATCTTAATGATGATTCCTCTCAGACTTTCTGGGATCATCTTGATGTGCTGCGTGGAGTGCTCTTGAGGGTGCTTGTCGTAGTGCTTATTCTTACTATTGTCGCTTTCATTCTTAAAGATGAGGTGTTTGGAATAGTGTTGGCTCCAAAATCTCCCGATTTTGTCCTTTATCGGTGGCTTTCATCTATTTCAGACATGTTGGGCTACAATGTGGTTGATACTTTCGATGTGCAATTGATCAATACCGGTCTCGCCCAACAGTTTATGATTCATATGAAGACTGCCTTCTGTGTTGCACTGATAGTGGCATCTCCGTATATTCTTCATCAATTGTTTGAGTTTGTGAGGCCTGCATTATATGCTAATGAAAGGAAATATTCTGTGCGCCTTTTAATAGGAGGCTATATTATGTTTTTGACTGGAGTTGCACTCAGCTATTTCATAATATTCCCCTTGACATTCCGTTTTCTCGGCACATATCAGGTGTCTTCAGAAGTCACCAATCTCATATCCTTAGATTCGTATATGAGTGTCCTTATCATGCTTTGCCTTTTTATGGGGATAATGTGTGAACTTCCGGTGCTCTCGTATATTGCCACGAAAGCCGGAATCATCGATTCCGGCTTCCTGAAGAAATATAGGCGTCATGCCATTCTTATTATTCTTATAGTTTGCGCAATAATCACGCCAACCTCCGACGCCTTTACATTGCTGATTGTCTCTCTCCCCATCTGGTTGCTATATGAAGCCTCCATTATCATCAACTCGCGTGTCGCTCACTAATCAAGCAACTCTGGTTGGATGAGTGAGTCCTCAAGCAATACGTCCATCCGATGACTTCGGTTAGTCATATTAGATTCTATAGAACTATTGTCTGCGTCAGTGGTATTTAAAATACCGGGAGATAAGTCAATACTTACTTCATCTTCCAATGGGGAAGCATGATCCGAAAAACTATAGACGCAAAACCACATTATTCCAAGAATAACACATGCTATTATAAGATACCTCTTAATTTTCATTGGAAGCTGATTTTGGGGGCTCTTAGAAGAGGTATGAAATTAATGCACAAGAATCTTTCTGACAAATTCCCTTCCTTCGCCGGCAACTTTCACGATGTAAGCACCAGATTCCAGTTCTCTCGCTCCTACGCGGTTGCCTGAGAGTGACCAGATTCCTTCTATCTGATAAGGGGCATCGACCGTAATCAAACCATCTTTAATTGTAATGTCAGGTTCGATAACATTGTCATAAAGATTCTTGACCAAGGTCGAATAGGGGAAAGCCAATTTACGCGCATTCTCTACAAAACACTTGCTGGGATCGTCTGCATCGTATTGGTTGATGAAAACAAGAATGTCAAGGTCATTCTTTTTCCATTTTTGATCTATATCAAGAGTGCAAGAATATTCGAAGTTATAGCCGTTCCAATCAATCGGGTCTCCCCACGCTGAGTTTGCAGTCCGCATAGCGTGTTGGTGGATGAAGTCGTCGCCGGCTCCCGACTGCGCAATTTTAGGAAT
>CAZCZX010000124.1:0-8101 GCA_964503095.1 uncultured Sangeribacter sp. | reverse complement strand
AATCAAATAGAGGGATTATGAGATTGATGTTTGAGCAAAAGAAGCCAGGGCGCATCCGGCAATCTGTGGAGCCCGTCGAGTATGAGATTGAGGGAAATCCTGCTACCGTTGGCGAGCTGATCGCTGCTGCCGTTAAGGCGTGTGTGGAAGCATTCAACAATAGGGCTATGAATGCACCTAATCGGGAAGATATGGATGCAGATGATACCCACAATCCTCTTGGTGAGAGTAAGATTGCTGATATGGCGTCCACCGGGCGTGTGGCTTTCGGTATTGTCTATAATGGCAAGACAGCCGACCTTTCAAAGGCTGTGGAGAATGCTTTGCAATCATACGGAGACGGACTCTTCATGCTTTTTCTCAATGGAGTCCCTCTTGGAGACGCAGATGAGAAAATTGAGTTAAATGAGGGTGATACTCTCACGGCGGTACGGCTTACGTTGCTTGCGGGGCGTCTCTGGTGATATAAAAAATAATTCTTAAAACTTTTTAATCTCTAATATCATGAACTTAACGTGGTGCAACGCATTAAATAATCTTTGTCAGAACTACATCGATAATCTAACTCAAAAATTAAAGACGAGTCATCTTCCAAATGAAATCAGAAAGCTGATAGAAAGTTTCTTTGATTACATTGACAAGGATAAAAATGAACCTATCCAATTCGAAAAAGATTTTTTTGAATATGTTTCACGCCATGATATCAAGACAATAGACACCCTGTTTGATGGGGATTTGAAAGCGATTCCGCAGTTCATGTTTGGTGAAAAATGGGCTGAACTTTGGAGTCTATATATGCAAGCCGAGGCCAAGAGTCCATATACGGTAGGATATAGCCGACGCTCTGTGCGTAGCAATTTAGTTGGACCTCACGTCAAAAATATAGCCGCAGCCCTAAAAGAGTTTCTAATACTTAGAGCTTCGGGACTCTCCTCCACGGATATCATGAATGAAGGTCGCACCCCGGAGGAAAGAAAAGAATTTCAATATTCTTTCCCTAATACTACTGCCTGGCTCACTGCAATGATTAAGGCTGGCGACAAGACATGCATCAATTATCTTGTGGAAGCTATGACCTCTGAGACCAACAACCTTCGACTTACCTATAATTTCTTGCGAGCAATAGCAAAGAGTGGAGATATGCAATTGTTGGAACTGGAGGGTAAATTGCTGTTGGCGGCCCGTCTGCAAGAGGGATTGCGCCAGAGCATATTGGAAACAATGGACGAAGGCGCTCCAGAAAGCTATATTTATCTGCTAAATATAATACGCGACAATGGCTTGCAGCGTTATGCCGCAGTGAAGAGAGGTCTTGCCGTCACTACCGGACTTGGAGAGACAGAAGCACCCGACAGGATTACCGATAAATTCTCCAGCATAGTTTCTCTTTATTTGGAGCACCCTGAAGAAGCGAAAGAGGCAATAGCGGGAGATGACGCAATGAAAGTCTATCTTGGTCTCTGGTCGATGGCTTTTTTTAATGTTGAAAGTATCATCAATCCTATTTTAGACTTGATTGCCTCTGCACCCTCATATAAGGCGGATGCTGCAATGCTGTTGCTATATACTATCCAACTTCCATACTTGTCAAGCCGACTTGTATCAGAAGCAATCCGACTTCGCCATGCCGACCATGATATAATGGCTGGTGCCTTACCCTTATATCTCGCGTCAGAATATCTTAATTATTCTTGGTATTATTCAAAGCCAAATTTTGACGATTATTTCAATTCCCGTGAGGATGCGATAAGGGATTTCGAGATTCTTTCAGGGCTCATTGAGTCAATGAAGGGATCAGAAACATTTGAGCCATATGTATTTCCTTGGATGATGATGACTCTTTCGCGTGGCGAGGTGGCTGATAAACTTGTCAAGATAGCACTTCTTCTTGAGTCTGACGAGTATCTCGATAAAGTGCTCGACTATGTAGTATATATGGAGCCATATGAGAGGGCAAGGGCTATAAAGAGTATTCTTCATCATCCATCATCTGCCAAGCAAATCCGCTTTGCTGTGGAGTGGATGGCAGATAGAGGTGAGGATGCCCGCAAGGAGGCTTGCAAAGTTGTGGAGACTTTGCATAAAGAAGGGCGCCTCTCAGATGAAGATTATGCAAAGATGGAGGATATGCTTAGGCTTAAAGCCTCTAATCTGCGCGTATGTGTCATAGGCATTCTTTCTACTCTTCCTGATTCTAAAGCACTTGCCACTGTTGAGCGTCTGCTTAAAGACAAGTTGGCTGATAGAAGATTAGCAGGTCTTGACATAATAAAGTTATGGACTGACGATGGAGAACATTCACAACTTATTGAGGCTCTTATACCGGCCGTCAAGGGTATCACTCGCGCCACTGCAAAGGAAAAAGTGCTGATTGACAATATACTCCATACTATAGAGCGGAACCATACCAATAAATATACTGAAGCTAATGGATATGGACTTTACAATCCTACTGACGATATCCATCTTAAAGCCAAGAGGCCAGAGGGATTCAACCTTGAGAAGGCTTTGACTTTCCCAAATAAAAAAGATGCTTCGAATATTGTACTGAAGATAATGAAGCTGATCGAGGAGAATGCGGATTATGAATTTAAAGACACCTACGGGGATGTGTTGCGCATGGGTAATTCCCCTAAGGTGAACCGCCATCGTTATTGTCTCGATGCTTTGGCCAAGCCTGAGATGTGGAAGGAATTTTATGATCAGGAGATATCCACTCCCACCAATTTGCTTCGCCTTGACCTTGCAATCAACAAATTCGAAGATTATGAAGCCCCGTTCTTTCCTGTCTTAAAGAAATTGCTTGGATCAGCATTCCATAATGAAGAGGCTGACGGTAAGAACGCATCGCTTCTAAATAAGATATTTGGGAAGTCACAAAGAAGAAGCGATCCCATGGCTGATATAATGGATAAGCCATATTATAATCAAGCTATCGAAGTCTGCAAATGCTTGATATCAGAATATGTAAGCGCTCCTGAGACCTGGAAGATATCCGCTGATGCTCTTTCTCTAATCGCTATAGAGTTAACGCCTGAAGAAATGGTGAATAAATATAAAGCAGGATATGGCTTATATCAAGAGATCACAGAGCATTCTATTTTGGAAATTTGGCCTTTCTCCCAGATGAAACGTATGCTTCAAGAGAGTGCAATGACATGCGCCGAAGATCTTTTCGAAGAGTCTTTTCGTGCGAGGTATGCGTTGTATAAATCTTTAGGTTTCCAAAAGCGATTCAATCCAGTCGAGCCGGAGGAATATCTTCGACTTTGGAATTTAGGCTGGATAGTAGACAATGAATTTTGGCATGAAATGCTTGGCAGGGAGGCATCGCCTGATATGGTGGATGCTATGACACGCTTACTTCCAGAGGCTTCAGTTTCCTTAAGATGGCCTAAAGGCAGAAGATGCCTTCTTCCTGTGGAAGCAGATCTTGTCAGAACGGGTGTAAACCGAATCTTAGAAATTGAATTGCAACGAGGCGACACTCCGACTCCCGTCACAAGATTGGCTAAAAGGATTTGGGTTGTAGCAGGAGCAGATTATTTCATTCGCATTTTGATAGGATTGGGGCAGGAAAAGCCGAAGGGTAATACGTGGGGGCTTGGAGATAGCAAACGCGATACATTCACATGGCTGCTCCATGTGAGTTGTCCGGCTGCCGGAGACACTGCCAGTCAGCTACAGGAAAAAGCCAAAGAAGCCGGAATTTCACCCGAACGCCTTGTAGAGGCTGCCATGTACTCTCCCCGATGGCTCCCTTTGGTAGAGGAGGCTATAGGATGGGAGGGATTGGAAAGTGCTGCATATTACTTTATGGCTCATACCGGCGAATATCTTTCTGATGCTGAAAAGACACGCATCTCACGCTACACTGCAGTGGAGCCTGCAGATTTCACTGATGGGGCATTTGATCCGATATGGTTTGATGAGATCTACAGTATGCTTGGCAAGAACCGTTACGAAGTGGTGTATGCAGCCGCTAAGTATATTTCGGAAGGCAACCGCCATACACGTGCCCGTAAACTTTCGGATGCAGCATTAGGAATACTCAATGCCAAAGAAGTGAAGAAGGAGATTGAGGCAAAGCGCAACAAGGATTTGGTGGTGGCATATGGCATCATCCCTCTTGGAAAAAACAAGATGAAAGATCTTCAGCAACGCTATGCTTACTTAAATCAATTTCTTAAAGAAAGCAAGCAGTTTGGTTCACAGCGTCAGGCAAGCGAAGGGCGGGCGGTGAAATTGGCTTTAGACAATCTCGCACGCACTGCAGGATATGGAGATTCTACGCGACTCACATGGAGCATGGAAGCAAATCTTGTAAATGAAGTGGCGGAGTTTTTAATGCCGCATGAAGTGGATGGAGCGACAGTATTTATCTCTCTTGAGGATGGAGTGCCTCAAATCATAGTGGAACGCAATGGGCAGCGACTGCAGAGCCTACCTGCAAGATTGAAGAAAGACAAGTATGTGGTTAGATTGCGGGAGGTATATAAGCAGTTGAAAGACCAGCATGTGCGTGGTCGTGCTCTCTTGGAGTCAGCAATGGTAGATATGTCGGAATTCACAGGCGAAGAAATATCTCACCTGAAGGCCAATCCAATCATCTGGAGTCTGATCAGCCGCCTTGTGCTTAAGAATCAAGATGACGCTTTCGGGTTCCCCGGGGAAGATGGAACTTCTCTTGTAAGTGCTGATGGAGTAGTGACGGAAATCGCCTCAAAAGATAAGCTACGGATTGCGCATCCTTATGATTTACACAAGGCAGGCATATGGAGCGAATATCAGGCAGCTTTGTTTGAAAGGCGTTGGCGCCAGCCATTCAAACAAGTATTCCGCGAACTATATGTGCCTACAAAAGAAGAACTATCGGCATCAAAATCATTGCGCTATGCCGGAAATCAGATAATGCCAGGACGAGCAGTGGGAGTATTGAAAAAGAGACAATGGACAGTAGACTATGAAGAGGGGCTGGAAAAAGTCTGCTTCACTGGTAATGTCAGAGCCGTCATGTATGCTCTTGCTGATTGGTTTTCCCCTTCAGACATAGAGGCTCCCACCCTTGAATATGTGGCTTTTTATGACAGGAGAAGCCAAAAAGAGAAGAGGATAGAGGATGTTGATCCTATTGTATTTTCAGAGATAATGCGCGATGTGGATCTTGCAGTGAGTGTTGCTCATGCAGGAGGAGTAGATCCAGAGACCAGTCATTCCACAATTGAGATGAGGTGCGCAATAATAGAGCATGCAATGCCTATGTTTGGGCTTACGAGTGTAGAAGTTTCCGGAAACTTTGCTAAGGTCAAAGGGAAACTTGGCAGTTATAATATCCATCTTGGAAGTGGAGTGATTCATAAGGAAGGGGGAACACAGATAGCAGTACTTCCAGTGCATTCACAAGGAAGAGGACGCATATTCCTCCCCTTCCTTGATGAAGATCCTAAGACTGCAGAGATAATCTCAAAGATACTCCTTTTTTCCAACGACAACAAGATTAAAGATCCTTCAATTGTAGAGCAAATAAGGTAGTATTACTTGATTAATTCGAGGCCGATGCGTTTGCGTGGGCGGTCGATATCAATGACCTTTACTTCTATGCGCTGGCCAAGTTTGAGCACTTCTCCTACTGAGGATATGCGCTTTTTCGATATCTTTGAGATGTGCAGGAGCCCATTTTCTTTGATGCCGAGATTCACGAATGCTCCGAAGGCGGTGATATTGTTGACGATGCCTGGAACCACCATCCCTTCTTCCAAGTGGTCGAAATCCTCTACTCCCGGAGTGAATGCCTCGTTGTCATCGTCTGTTCGAGGATCGCGTCCTGGTTTCTTCAATTCGGCGATTATGTCGGTCATAGTCTCAATGCCTCCTATTCCTTTTTCAGCAAGTGCCTTTATGTCGATGCTGTCGAGGAGGTCAGCCTTAGCAGGGAGTTCTGATACGTCGCGACGAATACTTTTTGCCATCTCTTTCACCAAGCCGTAGCTTTCCGGATGGATGCCTGTGTTGTCAAGAGGTTCGTCTCCGCCTGGAATTCGGAGGAAACCGGCACTTAACTCATAAGCTTTGTCGCCAAGACGAGGCACTTTCTTCAGTTCCTTGCGTGTGCGGAAATCGCCATTGGCAGCTCTATATGCGACAATATTTTTCGCCAGAGCAGGTCCGATACCCGATACGTAGGAAAGAAGTTGCTCACTGGCAGTGTTGACATCAACTCCAACCGCATTCACGCAGCTCATCACAGTATAATCAAGCATATCCTTCAGTTTTGCTTGGTCTACATCGTGCTGATATTGTCCAACTCCGATTGATTTAGGATCAATCTTGACAAGTTCGGCGAGTGGGTCAATCAAGCGGCGACCGATAGAAACAGCACCTCGCACCGTCACATCTTTATCAGGAAACTCCTTTCTCGCCACATCAGATGCTGAATAAACCGATGCACCATTCTCATTGACCACATAGACTGACTTTTCAGGTATAAGTCCACTCCCTTTGACGAATCTCTCTGTTTCACGAGAGGCAGTGCCATTGCCTATTGCCACCGTGTCGAGGTGATGCTTACTGATAAGTCGCTCTATGGTCTTGTGGGCTCCATCGAAATCATTTTTCGGTGGCACCGGATATATCACGGATTCATCCAGTAGATTTCCTTGCTGGTCGAGAGCGACGACCTTGCAGCCTGTACGATACCCCGGGTCGATGGCAAGAATACGATGTCCTTTCAGTGGCGCTCCCAAAAGAAGTTGACGAAGATTCCCTGCAAATATGTCGATTGCCACCTTATCCGCCTCCTCTTTCAGTGAGGCAGACACCTCTGTCTCTACAGATGGGCAGAGCAATCGCTTTGCAGCGTCTTCCACTGCTGCATCTATGAGGTCGGAACATTCCCTTGAAGCGTAACGAGGACCGAAATTGTCCATCAGTTTATCACGTAGTTCGGCTCCTTTTTCAGGCAATTCATATTTCACTTTTATCAGCCCTTCCGTTTCGGCTCTTCTGAGAGCCAAATATTGATGAGAAGGCATTCTCCTCACGCTCTGTGAGAAATCGGCATACTGTGCATAGGGAGAGGCTTTTAATTCGTCATCCTTCCCCTTGGCTATGGAAGATGCTATTGCACCGACACGCTGATAATGATTGCGCGTGATATTGCGAAGTCGAGGGGATTCTGAAGCCCACTCTGCAATAATATCAGAAGCCCCGGCAAGCGCCTCCTCCACATCTTTAACATCATTCTTCCCTACGAATCGGCGGGCTGCCTCCGTGCAATCCTTCGGTTGCCCTGACATAAGCATCTTTGCTAAAGGCTCAAGACCTTTCTCACGGGCTATTGTGGCGCGAGTACGTTTCTTCGGTTTATATGGAGCATAGATATCCTCCAATTCGGTCATAGACTCTGCTTTTTCGAGGGCTTCGGCTGTCTTTGCATCCAGAGCATCGGCATTGTCGATGGCTTCGCGAATGAAATCACGACGTGCCTCAAGTTCCCGTTGCGTTTTGAGGGCTGCCTCTACAGCACGCACGGCCACCTCGTCCATGCTGCCGGTCAATTCCTTACGGTATCGACTGATAAAAGGCACCGTGGCTCCTTCATCAAGCAACTTTATAACGGCTGCCACTCCTTTCATAGAAAAACCTGTTCTGGCAGCAACTCCCTTTAGTATGATATCTTCTTTCTCCATTGTAATTTACGTATGAGTAAGCATAATTTGAGCCCACCTCATAGGAAAATGAGAGGGGCTCAAATCAATAATCATTTATGATTTTCGCAGTTATTCTTACATTTGTCAGCACCGGAGTTCTTGCATTTGTTTTCGCATTTCTGATCACTCTTCGAGCTTTTGCAGCATTGTTTCGAAGCACCGGATTTGCCATCTGCGGCCACTGCTGTGTAACCAACCTTCTTGAATCCTGCTATAATCTTTTCTGAGTCAGTCTTTGTGTCATCATAGGTCACTTTGACTGTCTGGTCTGTTAGTGAAGTTTCAATTTTCTTGACTCCTTTCTCAAAACGGAGATTTGATTTAATCTTGTTCTCGCAATTTTGACAACTCATCTGAGGATTGACAGTGAAGACTGCTTCTTTTGTCTCAGC
>CAZCZX010000123.1:2501-8113 GCA_964503095.1 uncultured Sangeribacter sp. | reverse complement strand
CATAGCCGGCTTCCTAAAAGTCGCCGATGCAATGATGGCCCAAGGCATCATCTAAAAAAAATTTGTGAGTGTAAGAAAAAAATATTAACTTTGCACTCACATTCATCAGCCACTATAGCTTAGTTGGTAGAGTATCTCATTCGTAACGAGACGGTCGCCGGTTCGAGTCCGGCTAGTGGCTCAAAGCAAAAGCCCCGGAATCACACGATTCCGGGGCTTTTATCTTATTACTTAATCAAGAAATGCTCTCCACTCTCCTTTACGATATTCTCATAATATTTCTGATCATACCCAGGCCAATTGGGTGAGGCAGGCAGCCCATGCTCATTCCTCTTGAAACTTCCGTCTTCATTCTGCTTCTTGACATTGCCATCAAGGAATTTCACCATCAGGAACTCAGCCAAACTGCGATAGCAATCTGTGGCCTCCTTGGCGATGCTGGCAGCCTCCATATTGACATAGGTCACCAACTGTCCCATCATCCCGGCATTGGCAAGCGGCAGAAGTTGCTCTTCTGAGGCTTTGCGAGAATCCCGATACTTCTCCTCAAGTCCATTCTGCACCTTGCGGATGTCGGGAATCATAAGGTCATAGCGGTTATAAGCCTGATTTGCAACCCAGTTGTTCATCCAGAAATTTGAATTCATGTTGAATTCGTAAAGGTCGCCAACGGTAAATTGCATCGGAACTTCTGTCAGTGAGCAATAGAGCGGCATGTAGACGCATGTATTGGTGTCGTCAGTGCCAAACCAGAAAATACCACCGACTGCGTCCGGAAGCCATGCCCGGCTCTGTGAGATGAAACTCCATCCTGTCTGCTGGGTGGCTGTGGCGCGTTCCATGCAATATTCTTTGCCGTCTACCTTATAAGACATTGGTCGCCAACGGTAAGGAACATGATTTGGTCCGGCTCCCACATCTTGTGTCATATCAAGAGGAGTTCCCTCAAAATGATCGCGCATGCACATTTGCATGTCCTCAAGTGTGAGCTTCTTGTTTGGCACTACATATAATGGCATCGGAGTGTCGCTCTCTCCGGCTATCCATGAATAATACTTGTCAAGACTCGGGTCAAACTTCCTCATGAAAGCCCATGCGCGAGCATCACAGCTCCGGCGCGTTGCGGCATCATGCACGCAATATGCATCGGCAAATGAGAAGTCGCTGTCCTTGCCGCTGAAATATCCGCGCTTGCGCGCAAACTCTATCATGTCTTTTGAATAGCGCACATTTTTCTTGTCTTTAAGATCTACTCGCCTGATTCTCGGCTCATTGGCATGCGCACATATGGCATTGTCAGGGATTCTGACAGCAATCCATACTGCTCCTTTCTCAGCCCCTTTGCCGATCATGTCCATCACCCAAACCTCATTTTTGTCTGCGATTGTAAATGATTCTCCTTCAGATGCATACCCATACTGAGCCACAAGGCTTGTCATAACATCAATAGCCTCTGGAGCCGACTTTGATCTTTCAAGTGCTATCTGAATCAGTGATCCATAGTCGATGATGGCATTTCCTGTAGTGTCAAGGAGTTCCTCGCGTCCTCCCCATGTAGTTTCCCCAATTGCCACTTGATACTGGTTCATATTCCCTACCACATTGTAGGTCTCTTTAGGCTGTGGTATTTCTCCAAGATATTTCCCTGTGTCCCATTCCACCACCTTGCGCATAGCCCCATCCTTATGCACAGCCGCCGGAGTGTGCGACAGATTTCCATAAAGTGTGTGCGAGTCTGCAGCATAAGTGATCATCACACTCCCATCAGCAGTGGCATCTTTGCCTGCCATAAAATTTGTGCAAGCCAAAGCCGAAGCCGTCATAGCAGCCACAGCCCCCAAAGCCAAAATTCTTCTATTCATCATATCATGAAAATTATATTAATAGTCCTTAAATCCCTTAGAGCCCTTAGAGCCTTTAGAGCCTTAAGGCCCCTAAAGCCCCTAAATCCCTTAGAGCCCTTAAAGCCCCTAAAGCCCTTAAAGCCCCTAAAGCCCCTAAATCACCTTAATCGAAGTTTTCTTATAAGTATAAGCAAAGACAATGCTAATAGTCCGCTTAGCAGCATCATAAGCATATCCATACTGCCTGATAGCCTTAGCCGACACCATTCTCTCCAGTTTCTGGCCATCAAGTTCCACCCCCTTGGGATTGTTGACACCCACTATCTCAAGTGTTATCATTCTAAGCTGAGGCATACCTTGATAACTTCCTTCCGAGTCAATGTTGACGTAGATTTCATTTCCCTGCTTGCTCCCGCTGAAAGTGGTCAGCTGATACTCGCCATCTTCAAGCGAAGTAGGGGAGAGTCTGTCGTCATCAAACAGCTGATAGTTGCTCCATTCTTTCCTTGGAAAATATTTCACTGTCAGAAGTGTAGGATCATATTCAGCAGTGTTCTCAATCTTCTTCGGGTATTGGGGTATGAAACTTCCCGCTTTCACAAAGAGTGGCAACGTATTGAGTGGTGCTCCCACGGTGGCAGTGGTTCCCCCCTTGTATGTCTTGGCTGGATTGTTCCAGTCTATCCATTGTCCTGCCGGGAACACAACTTTCCTGCTCCTTGCACCCTGCTGCACCACCGGGGCCACAAGCACACTTTCACCCCATAGATACTCATCACTGATATTGGCATACTTTTCCTTGTCCTCATTATCACCATGGAAGTTGAGTGTGCGCATCAAAGGCATTCCATAAGCTGCGTTCTCATATGCGAGGGTATAATTGTAGGGTAGCCATTCATATCGCATCCTGATGAATTTCTTTATGATGTTTTCCTGAGTCGGATAGTGGTAAGGTTCAGGACGGTCTTGAGCATGAGTTCTCAAGATTGGAGAAAAAGTGCCGGCTTGCACCCAACGCACATATAGTTCAGGATCATATGGTTTCGCTTCGTCTACAGCAAATCCTCCTACATCGTTGGCCATATATCCAAGTCCGGAAAGTCCGGAACTCAAGAGGAGTTTATTTTGAGCCTGAAGTCCTCCCCATGAGCGCGATACGTCTGAAGTCCAAGGGAATACACTATAACGTTGTAGTCCCGTTGTGCCTCCGCGCATCATTAGCATCGGTCGCATATTTGGGAAATCCTTGCGTAGCCCTTCATAGACCATCTTGCTCCATTCATTGCCATATACATTGTGGTATTCCTCAGCAGTCTCTCCATTGGCATGCACTATCTCAAGAGGATGCACCTCCGGCTCTCCAAGGTCGCCCCACCAGCCAGAAAGACCTTCTGCAGTAAGTGGTTTCATTCTGTTCCACATCCATTCGCGCGTGGCTGGATTGCTAATGTCAAACATTCCTGCTTCCCCTACCCAAGTGGTCACATCTTTGGTCTTGCCATCGGCATCCTTTGTCAGCAGACCTTTCGATTCAAGCAGCGTGTAGTTGTCCATTGCCCCTATTTTGTTGATATAAGGCTGATGGATTGGCACTACATGAATATTCTGGGCGTTGAGGTCATCAAGCATCTTCTTGTGGTCGGGCCATTGGCTTTTGTCCCATTCAAGTCGTCCCATATCTGTCTCAACTCCATACCAATATAGGTCGAGCACCATGCCGTCGATTGGATAATCCCTCTGTTTCAGAGAGTCTATTGCTCCATATGCTTCTTTCTGATTGTGATAGCCATATTTAGAGGTGATATAGCCCAAAGTCCAGAAAGGTGCGAGAGGTTGCTTGCCGGTCAATTCCGCAAAGGAATTCGTGGCTCCTGCCAATGTCCCATCCCCATTGATGAAGTAATAACTCAGTGGTTTCTTAGAAATGGTTCGATATGCGATTGAGTCCTCTCCAACCGTCATCCATGCTTTTGCATAGTCGTCGATCAGTATGCCATATCCATTGTCGCTCACAAGATAAGGCATATTGATATTGGTCTGCGAGATTCTCTTATCGCCATCCACATAGCCATAATTTGCACGGTTCCACATCGTGAGATCACTCCCATTGAGGGTCAGGCTGTGGCCTCGTTCCCCTGCTCCATAGAAATGATCACCTTCCGGAGTCAGAAAACTCACTGTTTGTTCATCTCCATCTTTCATCAAGCCGCTTGCTTCCGAAAGAAGAAGATTCTTTTCGCCGTCATAGAATGTCACTTTCCCCGTGCCTTTATTCACTTCGATGATTGTCGTCGGCGACTCTATGACGAATAGTTCAGCGTTTGCCCAAGTCCTGATGTCGCTTTTCTCTCCATTATAGGAGGCTGCTTGAGTTGCTGTAGGAGTTGGGGATTCAAGACTTGGAAGTTCTACGACTCTGAATATGTCATTGTTGAGAGGTATTATTTCTATAACACCCTTTTTTGTCAGCACTCGGAAAGATTCATTTTGTTGACTCCCCATTTGTGCTGAGAAGGCGGCCGCAACAGTTGCCGCAGCCGCCATCCCTAAGCATATAATTCCTTTTTTCATAACTCAATATCGCCGTCTACGATTACATGCCATGGAAGCCCATTGATAGCAAGAGTCTCCAGGAATGGATCCGGATCGAATTCCTCTACATTATGAACTCCTGGCTTCACCCACTTGCCGGTCAGGAACATCATTGCCCCTACCATTGCCGGTACGCCTGTCGTGTAGCTTACTGCCTGTGCTCCGGTCTCTTTGTAGGCTTCCTCATGCGAGCAGTTGTTGTAGATATAATAGGTAGAGTCCTTGCCCTGCTTGTCGATGCCACGTATGCGGCAACCGATTGAAGTCTCACCTGTATAGTTTTCTCCAAGCGATCCCGGATCGGGAAGCACTGCTTTCAGGAATTGGATTGGAATGATTTCCTGTCCGTTATACATCACAGGGTCGATTCTCGCCATCCCTATGTCTTGTATCACACGGAGATGAGTGAGATATTCCTGCCCGAATGTCATCCAGAAACGTGCGCGTTTGATAGTCGGGAAGTTTTGCACAAGGCTCTCAAGTTCCTCATGATAGAGAAGGTAGCTTTCGCGCTCCCCGATGTTGGGGTAGGTGAGGGGTTGATGGATTTCAAGATTCTCAGTCTCTACCCATTTCCCATCTTCCCAGTATTTTCCTTTCTGGGTGATTTCGCGTATGTTGATTTCAGGGTTGAAGTTGGTTGCGAATGCCTTGCCATGATTTCCGGCATTGCAGTCTACTATGTCAAGATACTGCATCTCTTTGAAGTGGTGCTTTGCAGCATAAGCCACGAATACTGCACTCACACCCGGGTCGAATCCGCAACCAAGAATAGCTGTGAGTCCGGCATCCTCAAATCTCTTGCGGTAAGCCCATTGCCAGCTATATTCAAAGTGTGCCTCATCCTTTGGCTCGTAGTTGGCAGTGTCAAGGTAGTTGACTCCGCACTTGAGGCATGCCTCCATGATGGTGAGGTCCTGGTAGGGGAGGGCCACATTTATGCAGATGTCGGGTTTATGACGGTTGAAAAGTTCCACAATCTGGTCCACTTCGTCAGCATCTACGCTGTCTGTGGTGATGTTGGAAGCCCCGATCTTGGCGGCAAGGGCATCGCATTTTGACTTTGTGCGTGAGGCGATCACGATTTCGTTGAATACCTCGGGATGCTGAGCGCACTTATGCGCCACTACTGTGCCGACGCCTCCGGCGCCGATAATTACGACTTTTCCCATTCTT
>CAZCZX010000123.1:0-2401 GCA_964503095.1 uncultured Sangeribacter sp. | reverse complement strand
AAGTCCGAAGCCAATGCCCCCGAAGTCCGAAGCCAATGTCACCTCCCCACGATTATCACAGGCTTCCCTTGCCCAAGTCCGATATACTGAAATCCCGGATTTTCCTTCCGGAATGTTTTGAGCACATTTCCAAGTGAATCCACATAAGTAGCACTTCCTGCTATCATATAGTATGTGTCCTTCCCATCAGTGGCTACTACTGGCTTAAGGCTCCCTTTTTTCTGTAGATCGGCAAGCATAGAGTTGGCATTGGTAGTCATCTTAAACATGGCCACTGCAAGTCGATACGGACCTGCCTGAGGCCATTTAGCATCACCGGTAGGCTTGAGAAACTTATGCTCTACTTGCAAGGAATCTCCTGCTATCACTCGCCAGTTGGATGCTTCTTCACTAAGAAGTTTATGTCCTCCTGTCATAAGCGCCTCGTCAGGATCTTTCTGTTCCCGCTTGCTTTTAGCCGCATCATAAGCCTCCCGATATCCCTTCTCCGTAGGCTTGCACCCAGCCATAACACTGACCAGAAAGCAAACCATCAATAAAAATCGTATACTCTTCATAACAATTTTTTATTAAGTATAAAAGTCCCCCGCCCAGGCAGCTTAAAATCCTTCTCCCCATCGCGAAGTATTACCGACTTCCCACTAAGAATATCAGTATAAACATCCCCCTCAGAAATAATCTCAGCATATCGGCTCATATCGAGGTCAAGATCCTCATCCTTACCATTCAGAATCACGATCACTTCTTCCGGCCCATACTTCCTTTGGTAGAGATAAACTCCATTAGTAGGCATAAAATGCTTCATGTCCCCTTTGCCAATAGCAGCGGAGTTCTTCCTAAATTTGTTGATAGTTGCAATAAAGTCATAAGCCTCATTCTGAATATCGCTTCTTCCGGAAGCCTCAAAATGATTCTCCTTATCGCCCTTGAATCCTCCTGGCACATCCTTCCTGACATATCCGTCCGACCCCTCCTTACTTCCATTCATAAGCAATTCAGTGCCATAATAGAGTTGCGGAATCCCCGGCACAGTCAGCAGCATTGCTATAGCTTGCTTCCAAGCATCAAGATTCTCCGGCTCCTCAAGGATGAATCGGTCTGTATCATGGTTGTCAAGAAATCTCAGCACATTCATAGGATTTGCATACACATAGTCAAGTGCAAAATGATCATAAATATCATTAATGCCATTCCACGATTGGGAATCAACCTTAAATGGTTTCAAATCAGCGCAAAGTATGCTCAATGGGAAGTCCATGACCACTGGCAGACGAGTGTCTATCCCCATGGAGGCTGCGATGGCGGACCCAGTCTGCCAGAATTGCTCCCCTGCCGGACTGCCATACCAACATTCTCCGACGATGTTAAACCCCGGATATTCAGCCATAACGGCGTCTATCCATTCTCCCATCTTTTCGCGGTCGGCGTAGGGATATGTGTCCATGCGAATTCCGTCTATTTGTGCATCCTCAATCCAGAATATTGAGTTCTGCACCAGATATTTCATCAGGTGCGGATTCTTTTGGTTAAGATCAGGCATCGACTCCACAAACCATCCATTCACGGTCAGATCCTTGTCATACTCAGAGGCATATGGGTCAGTGATAGTGGAGAGACGATAGTTGGTCTGCTGAAAGTCTCCCTGATGATTAAACCAGTCGCTCGCCGGAGGGTCAAGAGCCCATGGATGATGACTCCCTGAATGATTGAATATCATATCCATCACCATCTTTATCCCCTTTCCGTGGAGAGTGTCTATCAGTTCTGCATATTCCTGATTTGTGCCAAAGCGGGGGTCCACTCGGTAATAGTCCGTAGTGGCATATCCATGATAGCTTCCTCCAGGCATATCGTTCTCAAGCACAGGATTAAGCCACACCGCAGTCACTCCCAATGAGTCAATGTAGTCGATATGGTCGGCTATCCCTTTGAGATCTCCTCCATGTCTGGCATTCGGATTTTTCCGATCATCCTTCACTGCGTTTGTCAGACTTTTTGCATCTTTGTGAGTCTCACCTCCCGATGCAAACCTGTCTGGCATAATCATATATAGCACATCAGCAGCGGAAAACCCGGAGGCCCCCTTCATTTCCCTCCTTGGTTTCAGTTCAAAATCACGGGTGATTTTTGTCTTTCCTGATTTCCATTGCAGTTTCATTTTCCCCGGTTTCGTGTCAGGAGAGATGTTGAGATAGACATATTGCCAATTAGGGCTTCCGTCAAGTCTCGCCACCGAGTCAATGCTCACCCCGGGATATTCCAAAGAAAATTCACTGTCTCGTATATCAGTCCCATGTATCTGCAGTTGCAATGTAGTGTCATGCATCCCGACCCACCAATAAGGAGGGTCCACTTTATCTACAGAAATGGCTGCCACAGCCTCTCCAGCCATGGCAGCACA
>CAZCZX010000122.1:0-8352 GCA_964503095.1 uncultured Sangeribacter sp. | reverse complement strand
TCGACAGGTCGCGATCCCATCGAATTGGCGGTGCAAAATTACAAAAAAATCTTGACTTGACAAAATAAAATGTGCAAATCAATATAAAAGTGCGCCCCCTCCGGGGTCGGATCAGGGGGAATTCGGATGAATACCCCCGGTTTCACCGGGGGTTAACAAGATTGATAGCCCTCCGGGCTTGTTAGGAGGAAGGTAATAGCCCTCCGGGCTTTCTAACAAGATAATAGCCCTCTGGGCTTGTTAGGAGGCGAGGAAGAGAATTAGGAGTTGGGCTACTATTACTCGCATGAACATCGTAAGGGGGTATACAGTGGAGTAGGCTACTGCCGGGGCATCGTTGTTTGCCACTTTGTTGGCATATGCGAGGGCCGGGGGATCGGTGTAGTTTCCGCTGAGCATACCGATGATGGCAAGATAGTTCATCTTATATTTCCATCTTGCAATTACTCCAACCACGAGGAGCGGAATGAGCGTGATAATCAGTCCATAGCCAACCCACATCGCACCTCTGACATTGAATACAGTGGCGGCGAAGTCTTTTCCGGCCGCAATGCCCACCGACGCAAGGAAGAGGCAGATACCAATCTCGCGCAGGAGCAAATTGGCAGATGAGTTGGTGTATGTCACAAGATGGAACTTAGTGCCATATGCGCTGATGATAATTGCCACAACGAGTGGACCACCGGCAAGACCAAGTTTCATAGGCACAGACATTCCGGGGAGGAAGAATGGAATGCTACCTACGATGATGCCGATGAATATTCCGATAAACATTGTGAATAGATTCGGCTCGTTGAGTCGTTTCATAGAGTTTCCGAGTCGGTCGCCAAGACGTTGGATATCTTCGGGTTTACCCACTACGGTAAGTCGGTCGCCCATCTGCAGACGAAGATTAGCAGTGGCAAGCAGATCGACGCCGGCGCGAGTGACACGAGTCACATTGAGCTTATAACCCATTCGGAGGCGGAGGCTTCCAAGTTTTACTCCATTATATTCAGTCTTGGTGACAAGAATTTTTCTTGAAACTACAGGGCCTTGCACCATCTCCCATTTTTTCTCAACCTTCGGACCGATAAATCGGTTGAAAGTCTCCTCATCTTGAATGGAGCAAACAAGAAGCACGAGGTCGCCCAACTCAAGAGTGTCGTCGGAAGTAGGAATCATTACATTGCCATCCGGCTTCTCGATTCGCGAGATTACAAAGTTTGCGTTGATGATAGTGTGAATCTTTCGGATGTCGAGACCCGCCATAAGTTCATTTGTCACCTTGTAAGTGACAACGTGAGGTGCAAGCTGAGAGTCTTTAGTGTCGTTTTCCACCTCCTCAATCTCTTTCTTAATATCTATCTTAAATATCACCTTGATAAGGATGAGAGAGACTATGATTCCTACTACACCTAACGGATAAGCAGCAGCGTATCCCATGGCCATGTCTTGCGACACGGTGCTGGCATTCTCATTGATCTGAAGCACAGTCTGTTGGGCTGCACCAAGACCTGGGGTGTTGGTGACAGCACCACTCATGATGCCCACCATCTCAGGCAGCGAGGTATTTCCAGATGCACCTCCTTGAATGTAATAGATGGCAACTGCTATGGCTGCATTCAACAATACACCACTCACCGCAAGCATATTCATTCTTACGCCCCCTTCCTTAAAAGAAGAAAAGAAACCGGGACCTACTTGCATACCGATGGAGAAAATGAAAAGTATCAGACCAAAGTCGCGCAGAAAGTGAAGAATATCATGATGCACCATATATCCGAAATGCCCAAGCAATATTCCCACAAATAGCACGAATGTCACTCCAAGCGATACTCCACATATCTTGATTTTCCCAAGATAAATACCTGCAAAAATTACGAAACTATAAAGCATTACCGCCGAGGCGAGGGATTCGTTGCCCGGCGATAATAGTTCTATCAACCATTCCATGTATGGTCTATTTTTTAGAATCTAACAAATTTTTTTATAATCGAAATCCAATATAATCAAAGTGGCAGCGGTCCGGAGAAAATGATTCATTCCGGACCGATACCAGCGGTAATGTTATTCGTATTCGATGAGATCCTGGTTGGTGGCAACCACGTCGCCAATCTTCACCAGCACCTGCTTTACTACGCCTTCGATTTCTGACTCAAGGTCATTTTCCATCTTCATTGCTTCATAGACAAGCATTTTCTGATGGAGTTTCACCTTGTCGCCGGGTTTCACGTCAATTTCAATTACGGTGCCACCCATCGGAGCCTTAAGGGTAGGCCCTGTGACAGGATCGTAGGGGTTGTTGGCCTGAGCCTCAGCCTCGGCGAGAGCAGCGGCGGCAGCATTGGCTGCATCATATTCGGCTTTGCGCTTATTCTTGAGGAAGCCTGTGGCGACTGCTGGAAGGAGCTCAAGAAGGAGGAATTCTTCATCATTCTGAGCAAGTTTTACGCCACCAAATTCTTCAAGTGTGGGATTTTCGGGTTCTTTAAACTGGCTTACATCGTAGGGCTTTTCTTCAGGGCTGCCTGTGATTTGCTCTCTGAATGCGGGGTCAATCTCAACCGGAGTCTTACCATATTCACCCTTTACGAGGCCTACGAACTGATTGTTCTTGTTGGAATAGTCGGCAACTCCTTTGCGACGGTCGAGAGCAAGAGCAACAGCCTGCGAACCTACAATCTGGCTTGTAGGAGTCACAAGAGGCACAAGACCGGCATCGCGGCGCACTTTCGGGATTAGAGCCATAGCCTCATCGAGCACATCCTCAGCATGGAGAGCACGGAGATTTGCCACCATGTTTGAGTACATACCACCCGGCACCTCTGCATTCTTAACAAGCTCATTGGGCTTAGGGAATCCGAAATAAGCCTCAATCTTATGGCAAGCATCAAGAAGTTCTTCCTCGCGGTTGTTGGTGGCAGCGTCAATAGCGCGGTCAAACTCAGCGTTGATCTCAGCCGGCATTGAAGCATATGCCTCGTCGAAATCTTTTGGCCACTTATCTTTGTTGAGGTCGAATGCAGAGAGACTTTGGCGAGCTTCTACAAGGCCTTTGCGGATTTTGGCAACGGCGTCCATATTTACTTCGAGCTCTATGCCAAGTTTCTGGCAGAAAATCCATACGAGTTCAATTGCAGGAGCTGCAGAACCACCACCAAACCACCAAATATTTGTGTCGATGATGTCAACGCCCTTGATTATTGCAGTCAGAACAGAAGCCAGACCATAGCCAGGAGTGCAGTGAGTATGGAAGTCGACCGGAACAGTGAGTGCTTGCTTCAATTTAGGCATAAGGCTGAATATGCGGGTTGGATTGACAAGACCAGCCATATCTTTGAGAGTGATCATCTTTGCTCCGATGCTCTCCATCTCCTTTGCTTTCTGCACGAAATAGTCGTCGGTAAAGATGAGTTCCGGAGTTTCTGGCTCATCGTTGCCACCAAAAAGACGAGCGAAGAAACCTTTCTTTGCAGGAGCCTTTGGCTCTTCCTTGGGGTCGACAGTATAGCAGACAGCGGCATCCGGAATCCCTCCGAGATCATTGATCATCTTGATGGAATCTTTGATATTGTTGATATCGTTGAGGGCATCAAAGATACGCATCACATTAAGTCCGTTTTTGATAGCCTCTTTGTAGAAACCTTCAAGCACGCTGTTAGGATATGGCACGTATCCGAAAAGATTACGACCACGAGAAAGTGCACTCAGAAGAGATATTCCCTTCATATATTCAGAGCATGTGCGCAGACGGTCCCATGGGCTTTCTCCGAGATAGCGCATCACAGAATCGGGAACGGCACCGCCCCAGACTTCCATAATATAGAACTTTGCGTCCTGATAGAGAGGGAGGAGCTTGTCGATGTTTTCCTGCTTAAGGCGAGTGGCAAACAGTGATTGCTGGCCATCGCGAAGAGTCAGGTCTCTTACCTTAAGTGTTTTTGCCATAGATTTATAGTTTATATTTTACCTTAGTTATTATTTACGTTAGTAATTAATCGAATACGCCTTCTACCGACTCGGCTTGAACTTCCACTTCCCCGTTGTCCCAAACTTCCCCTTGGCAGACATCGAATGAAGCAGGGAACTCAAATTTGGCATCTTGACTATACGGAAGACTCTTATCTGCATAGACTTTTTGCATATAGAGTCCGTAGATCGGAAGGGCAGCGCGAGCACCTTGACCGAGAGCCATTGTATTGAAGTGGATGTATCGTTCGTCGCCGCCTACCCAAACTCCGGTGACAAGGTCGGGTGTGAATCCCATAAACCAGCTGTCGGAATTGGAGTTTGTGGTACCGGTCTTTCCACCCATCTGAGCAGAGATTCCGTAACGGCTGCGGAGGCTTGCACCTGTACCGCTTTCCACCACGCTCATGAGCATCGAAAGGATTTTCCAATAAGATTGTTCATTTGTCACCTCAGTGCGGTGAGGAGTGGCATTATAAATAAGGTTGCCTTGATTGTCTTCAATCCTGGTGACAAAAACGGGATCGGTCCGGATGCCTTTATTGGCAAAAGTGGTATAAGCACCAACCATGTCACGCACCGGGACATCTACCGTGCCAAGACAGAGTGGCATATATGGCTCAATATGCCCAGTCAAGCCGAAAACCCTCATTTTATTTGCCAAATTTATGGGCTTCAATTCGTTGACGAGGCGAGCAGAAATCCAGTTGTTGGAGTTGGTGAGCGCCCAATGGAGAGTCACCATCTCTCCGATATGTCCGCCGCCACTATTGCGGGGACTCCAACCATTGAACGTAGGTTGCGTATTAAGGAATCGTGAGCAAGGTGTGAAATCCTGTTCCATAGCAAGCGTGTAAAGGAAAGGCTTTGCTGTAGAACCGATTTGGCGTTTCCCTCGGCTCACCATGTCATATTGGAACCACTGGAAGTCGGGCCCTCCTACATATGCTTTCACATTACCGGAATGAGGATCCATGCTCATCACGCCGGTGCGCAGTATCGACTTCATATAGAGCAAAGAGTCGCGAGGAGTCATAGTGACGGTCTTACTTCCAGGGACTGTCTTGCCATCTTCTTTCACATATGCAAAGACTTCCATCTCTACGGGAGTATTGAAAGCTTTGTCGATTTCTTCTTGAGAGCAACCGGCAAGTTTCATGACGCGATAGCGTTCCGTCTGCCGAATTGCATTCTTGATAAGTTGCTCCACGCCTTTTGTGGAGAGTTCAGCCTGATTAGTGGTGTAAGGACCATTCTTTTGTCCTCTCTTCTCCTGGAAGAAAGCGGGCTGAAGAGTCTCGCCAAGATGCTTTCTGACAGCCTCTTCTGCATATTCCTGCATTCGGAGGTCGATGGTAGAATATATCTTCAGACCATCTGTGTAAAGATTATAGTAAGATCCGTCTGGCTTAGGATTTTTTTCAATCCAACCATAAAGGGGATTTTCTTCCCATTGAGTGGAATCGGTGTTGTAGTTGCCCATGGCAATGTCATAAGCCATGCGATTGTCAAAATTAGAGCGTTCCGGTCGCACCGGTTTCTTTGCCGTCATAAGCCTGCGTATTTCTTCGCGGAGATATGGAGCAGTGCCAACTTTATGGTCGACTTTGTGATAATCAAGTCCAAGAGGAAGTTTTTTTAGTGAGTCGCATTCCTCTTTTGTGATCTTACCATCCTTTTGCATCTGATCGAGCACCACGTTGCGGCGGTTGAGAGTCCTTTCTTCATGTCTCAGAGGATTGAAATAGCTTGGGTTCTTAAGCATCCCCACGAGCATAGCCGCCTCTTCGCATTTAAGGTCGCCGGGTTCTTTTCCGAAATATACATTAGCGGCGGTCTTGATTCCTACGGCATTGTTAAGGAAGTCAAAACGGTTGAGATACATATTAAGGATCTCATCTTTAGTGTAGAATCGTTCCAGTTTCAATGCAATCATCCATTCAATAGGCTTTTGCATTGCGCGCTTGAGCATGTTGCTGCTTGGCTGAGAATAAAGCTGCTTAGCAAGCTGCTGGGTGATAGTAGAAGCGCCGCCGCTTGATTTGTCGCCCATCATTATGGTCTTCACCATAGTTCTTCCGAGAGCCATGAAGTCGATGCCGGAGTGGGACTTGAATCTCACGTCTTCGGTGGCGATCAAAGCGTCAATGACATATGGGGAGAGAGCATCATAATCTGTATAGACACGGTTTCCGGCGCCGGCGAAGTAACGTCCGAGTTCTGTGGTGCCATCAGATGCGTAGACCACACTGGCAAGTTTGTCGTGAGGATCTTCAAGTTCCTCAATAGGGGGCATATATCCGATTACACCGTTGTAGATAAGGAGCATGAAAATAGCAATCATCCCGCCAAGAGCAAGGAATGCAATCCACATCCATTTGATGATGAATCCAGCACGAGATCTCGATGCGGGTTTTGCATCATCTGTAAGGAGAGGTATTTCATCGTCGGAAGACTGTCTATGTTTGCGTCTTTTGAATATGTTCATGTGAGATACACTTGTTTTAATCTGCAAAGTTAGTAAAATTTTGCAGACAATGCAAAAGAAAACGGATATTTAACCATTTAAGGGAATAATTGTGAAAAAATATAGTGGTGAGTTTTGATAATTAAGAATGATTGATTAAATTTGCAATATGAGTAGTGAATATAGTAGTGAATATATAGAGGAGTCGTTCACCAGATTTCTGAATGCGGGGAAATTTAGAAAGACCCCGGAAAGATACGCGATACTTCGAAAAGCCCTTGAAATGAATTCGCATTTCGAGGTGGATGCACTGCATGCGGCAATAGAGAATGATGGATATCATGTGAGCCGCGCCACAGTATACAATACAGTGGAATTGCTCGAGAACGCAGGAATCCTGAGAAAGAATGTATTTGGTCAGAATTCGGCAATTTATGAGGTGAAACGCGACAACCACATCCATCTTGTCTGCAAGCGGTGTGGGAAAATAAGGGAAATCGATAATGCTCATATTGCCGCTCATGTGATGCAGCTCAACCCTGATAATTTTACTCCTGAAAGTTTTGCTATCACACTTTATGGAGAGTGTGGGGAGTGCTCATCCACTAATGATAAATGATGAATGATAGATTATCAATTAAGAGTGATTGATGATTAAATGATAGATTAATAATTGCTAAATAATTTAATATCATGGCTAAAGTAAAACCATTTAAGGGAGTGCGTCCTCCGAAGCATCTTGTGGAGCAGGTGGCTTCTCGCCCCTATGACGTGTTAAACTCAGAAGAAGCCCGCAAGGAGGCTGAGGGGAATGAGAAATCTCTCTATCATATAATAAAACCTGAGATTGATTTTGAACCCGGTTTCGACGAGCATCATCCCGATGTATATGACAAGGCAGTGGAAAACTTCCTCAATTTCCAGGAAAAGGGTTGGCTCGTGCAGGATGAAAAGGAGAACTACTATATCTATGCTCAGACTATGGATGGGCGCACACAGTATGGCTTCGTGGTAGGTGCATGGGTAGACGACTACATGAATGGCAGGATCAAAAAGCACGAGTTGACGCGACGCGATAAGGAGGAAGACCGCATGAAGCATGTGCGTTGCAACAATGCAAATATAGAGCCCGTATTTTTCGCTTTCCCGGACAATGAAGTGCTTGAGGGAATAATCAAAGATGTCACAAATAAAGAACCGGAATACGATTTTGTGGCTCCGGATGGATTCGGACATACTTTCTGGGTGATAGATGACGATGCAACAATCGCCACGATCACAGAAGAATTTGAGAAAATACCTAACCTATACATAGCCGACGGACATCATCGCAGCGCAGCTGCGGCTCTGGTTGGAAATGAGAAAGCAAAGAATAATCCAGATCATAAGGGAGATGAGGAGTACAACTATTTTATGGCTGTGGCTTTCCCTGCATCGCATCTTCGCATTATCGACTACAACCGGGTAGTGAAGGATCTCAATGGTCTTTCTGATGATGAGTTCCTGGCAAAGGTGTCAGAGAATTTTATTGTGGAGGATAAGGGAACAGAGACCTATCATCCTAACGGACTTCATAATTTCGCTCTTTATCTTGGAGGAAAATGGTATTCGCTTACAGCCAAAGAAGGAACTTATGACGACAATGATCCTATTGGAGTGCTTGACGTGACGGTATCTTCAAATCTGATTCTCCGCGACATCCTTGGCATCAACGACCTGCGCAGCGACAAGAGGATTGACTTTGTAGGAGGCATCCGCGGACTTGAGGAATTGAAGCATCGTGTAGACAGTGGCGAGATGAAGATGGCTCTTGCTCTATATCCGGTGACTATGGATCAACTGATTGCTATTGCCGACAGTGGCAACATTATGCCTCCAAAGACCACATGGTTTGAGCCGAAACTTCGGTCGGGACTTGTGATCCATAAATTGGA
>CAZCZX010000121.1:0-8388 GCA_964503095.1 uncultured Sangeribacter sp. | reverse complement strand
GTGATATGAACGAGGCCGTCAACACCGCCGAGGTCGATAAATACGCCATAGTTGGTGATGTTCTTGACCTTGCCTTCGAGCACCTGGCCCTTCTCGAGCTTGGAGATGATCTCCTTCTTCTGAGCCTCGAGTTCTGCCTCGATGAGTGCCTTGTGGCTTACTACCACGTTCTTGTATTCCTGGTTGATCTTGACTACCTTGAATTCCATTGTCTTGTCGACGAATACATCGTAGTCGCGGATAGGACGAACGTCGATCTGGCTGCCGGGGAGGAATGCCTCGATGCCGAATACGTCGACGATCATACCGCCCTTAGTGCGGCTCTTGACATAGCCCTTGATGATTTCGTCGTTTTCGAGAGCCTGGTTGACGCGATCCCAGCTGCGGGTCTGGCAGGCTTTCTTGTGGGAGAGGCGAAGCTGACCGTTCTTGTCTTCTAGAGTCTCGATGAATACCTCTACTTCGTCGCCTTCCTTAAGGTCGGGGTTGTAGCGGAATTCGCTTACGGGGATGATTGCATCGCTCTTCATGCCGATGTCAACGCGCACTTCACGCTTTGAGATTGACTTTACGGTGCCTTTTACAACTTCGTTGTCTTTTGCTGTCTTGAGAGTCTCGTCGTAGGTTTTCTCAATTTCCTCGCGGCTCTTTGCGCCAGCGGTTGTGCCTTTTTCGTAGGCATCCCAATCGAAATCTTCGATCGGGGTTTGAACATTAAGTTCGCTCATTAAAAAAGTTAATTAATATGGTTAATAAATCTCTGTCTCTGGGCGTATTTCCATGGTCGCGCCTGCAGTTTCCTTTCAGACTTAAAGGTGCAGTCAGGACATACTAATCCCAAAGATGGCGCAAAATTAATATAAAAAATCGGAACTGCCAAATATTCAACGATTTTTATTGAAAAAAAACTTTCTGTTGTGTGCATATAAAAAAGGAAATCACACCTCATTTCTTTGAGATTGGCAAAATAATGGATAGATGATTATTTTTTCATCAAAGGCAAGACATAAATTTGCAATTATTCATAAAAATGATTAATTTTGCATTTTTAAAGGTAAAATGATTATGAAGGTACTGAAATTCGGAGGTTCTTCGGTGGGTTCTCATGAGGGTCTCACGAATCTCAAAAAAATAGTTGAGGGGCAAGACTCACCATCAGTAGTTGTGGTTAGTGCACTTGGTGGAGTCACTGACCTGCTTTTGAATACCGCTCGCCAGGCAACTGCCGGAGATCCGGCGTATAAAGAGGGCCTGGATAAGCTTTACAGCAGGCATCATGACCTTATCCGCAGCATTATCACTGACCGCCCTGAAGAATTAATAGAAGAAATTGACACTCTTCTTTCAGAAATCGCCTCTATCTATCATGGTCTATCTCTAATTAAAGATATCAGCGAGAAGACACTTGCGTTAATAGTAAGCTATGGCGAGCGGCTCAGTTCAAGGATTGTCACACGTCTCATTCCAGGCTCTGAACTTCACGATTCCCGTGATTTCATCAAGACGGAGACAAAGCATAATCGCATGATGCTTGCTTCAGAACTTACAAATAAGCTCGTGAAGGAAGAATTCGGGCCGGATGTCAGAGGTATTCATATAGTTCCCGGTTTTATCTCAACAGATGCCAATTCCGGAGAGGTGACTAACCTTGGCAGAGGAGGAAGCGACTATACTGCGTCAATTATCGCTGCTGCTCTTGATGCTGATGTGCTTGAGATTTGGACGGATGTAGATGGCTTTATGACTGCTGATCCCCGTGTGATCCCAACAGCTTACACCATCAATGCGCTGACCTATCTTGAGGCTATGGAACTTTCCAACTTCGGTGCGAAAGTGATATATCCTCCTACTATCTATCCTGTATGCGTAAAGAATATTCCGATCCTTGTCAAGAATACATTTAATCCGGAGGGAACAGGATCTGTAATCCGCCAGCATATTGAAGAAGACAGCAAGCCGATCAAAGGAATTTCAAGTATAAGCGGAACTTCTCTTATTACAGTCACCGGTCTTTCAATGGTAGGAGTCATCGGTGTAAACCGACGAATTTTCTCTGCCCTCGCTGATAATGGAATATCAGTGTTCCTCGTATCGCAAGCATCGTCTGAAAACTCTACGTCTGTAGGCGTCAGGGATGCGGATGCGGCTGAAGCAGTGAGAGTGCTCGACCATGAGTTTGAGAAGGAAATTGCTACTGGAGCAATGAATCCGATGTTTGTGGAGTCCGGGCTTGCCACAGTCGCAATTGTAGGGGAGAATATGAAGCACACCCCGGGCATTGCCGGCAAACTTTTCGGTACACTTGGCAGAAGTGGTATCAGCGTGATAGCATGTGCTCAGGGTGCGAGCGAGACTAACATCTCTTTTGTTGTAGACGGACGCTATCTCAGAAAATCGCTCAATGTGATTCATGACTCATTCTTCCTCAGCGAATATAAAGAATTAAACTTGTTCATCTGTGGAATAGGGACTGTAGGCGGTATGCTTATAGAGCAAATTGCCTCTCAGAAGGAGGAGTTGATGAAAACGCATCGTCTAAAACTAAATGTAGTAGGCATTGCGTCAAGCAGAAAAGCCCTGTTCTCTCGAGAAGGAATTGACTTATATAATTACAGACAACTTTTGGAGACTGATGGGATTCCGAGCAGTCCTTCCAGATTGCGCGATGAGGTAATAGGGATGAATATCTTCAATAGTGTCTTTGTGGATTGCACAGCATCAAAGGATATCTCCGAATTGTATCAGACTTTCCTTGAGCACAATATAAGTGTAGTGGCAGCTAACAAGGTGGCAGCTTCAAATAAATATGATATTTATAGAAGTCTGAAGGAAACAGCACTGAGCAGAGGTGTCAAATTCCTGTATGAGACCAACGTCGGAGCAGGATTGCCGATTATCGGAACGATCAACGACCTACGCTCATCAGGCGACCAGATATTAAAAATAGAAGCAGTGCTCAGTGGCACTCTCAACTATATTTTCAACGCATTATCCAAAGATGTTCCATTCTCAGAAACCGTTCGTCTCGCCAAGGAACTTGGATATAGTGAGCCTGACCCACGCATTGATCTTAGTGGCGTGGATGTGATGCGAAAGTTGGTTATCTTGACTCGCGAAGGGGGATATAAAGTAGAGCAAGATGAAGTAAAGAGGAATCTTTTTATCCCTGAAACGCTCCTTGATGGATCAATAGAAGAGTTTTGGAAGCATCTTCCCGAACTTGATGCTGATTTTGAAGAGAGACGCAAGGATTTAGAAGCGGAAGGGAAACGTTGGAGGTTTGTGGCCCGAATGGAAATGGGAAAAATGAGTATTGGCTTGGAAGCCGTAGATTCCACTCATCCGTTCTATGGACTTGAAGGATCTAACAACATTGTGATGCTCACCACAGAACGCTATAAAAAGTTTCCTATGCTGATCCAGGGGTATGGAGCCGGTGCCGCAGTGACAGCTGCCGGCGTATTTGCCAATATCATTTCAACAGCCAACAATTAAATGAAGCATCTGATTATTTTAGGAGATGGCATGAGCGACCATCCTATTGAAAGGCTTGGGGGGAAGACTCCTCTCGAATATGCTGACACGCCTGCTTTCGACCGCCTTGCACAAATGGGGCGGTCAGGACGTCTCATTACTATTCCTGACGGATTTGACACCGGTAGCGAGGTGGCAAATACTGCTATCCTTGGCTATGATCTTAATAAGGTGTATGAAGGACGCGGTCCGCTCGAAGCTGCCAGTATAGGCGTAGATCTTGCTCCTGATGAATTGGCCTTGAGATGCAATATCATAACACTTGGCGACGGAAAGATAATAAACCATCATGGCGGTCATCTTACTTCTGAAGAGGGACGCTTGCTCATTGAATATCTTAATAAGGAGATAGGTTCTGACAAGGTGAGGCTTATTCCCGGAATTCAATACAGACATCTGCTCGTGATTAAGGGTGGAAGTAAATATATAGAATGCGCTCCTCCGCACGACCATCCAAATGAAGAATGGGAAGGCCTGCTTGTAAAGCCTATGGAATATGCGCCAATGGAGGAAGGCAGAATGTCGCCTCAAGAAACGGCGGATTTAATCAACGATCTTATAGTGAGATCGCAGAAACTACTTGAATTGCATCCTTTTAATAAAGACAGGAAAATTCAAGCCAATTCCATATGGCCATGGAGTGGAGGGTATCGGCCTGCTATGCTTACACTTGGCGAATTATATCCATCAGTCAAGAAAGGAAGTGTAATTACAGCAGTCGACCTTATAAGAGGTATTGGCATTTATGCCGGTCTTGACCCCATAGATGTAGAGGGAGCCACAGGGCTTGCAAATACCAATTATGAAGGGAAAGCGCAAGCAGCCTTGAATGCCCTGAAAGATAATGATTTCGTGTTTCTTCATGTAGAGGCTTCTGACGAGGCAGGCCACGATGGGGATTTGAATCTTAAACTTCAGACTATAGAATCGCTCGACCATAGGATTGTGGCTCCAATACTTGATGAGTTATCGCAATGGGATGAGCCGGTAGCAGTTGCTCTTATGCCAGACCATGCCACTCCGGTGGAATTGCGTGTCCACAAAGGAGAGCCAGTGCCATTCTCAATCTGGTATAAAGGAATTTCTCCTGACTCAGTCATGACTTATTCAGAAGATTCCTGCTCCAAGGGGAACTACGGATTGCTTAGACTCTCTGAATTCATGCAGGAGTTCATGAAAATAATATAATTTTTTATAGAATAAATTCTGATGCATATTGTTTAATTGTTGTGATTCAGTAGAATAATTATGCATTGAGAATTATGAATTATGCATTAAAAAAATGAAATATTATAGCACCAATCATACAGTACCTGACGTGAGCCTCAGCGAGGCAGTAGTCAAGGGTCTTGCCGGAGATAAAGGGCTTTTTATGCCGGAAAGAATAGAACAACTTCCAGCGTCTTTTTTTGAGAATATCGACAAACTTTCTCTGCAAGATATAGCAGTAAGGGTGGCAGAAGCATTTTTCGGTGAAGATGTTGAGCCAGAGGCTTTGGAAAAGATCGTAAGGGATACTCTTTCCTTCGATACTCCAGTTGTGGAGGTAGAAAAGGATATCTATAGTCTTGAACTTTTCCATGGACCAACTTTGGCTTTCAAGGATGTCGGTGCGAGATTTATGGCTCGACTACTACAGTATTTCATAGGGAAAAACACCGAAGGCAAGACTGTGAATGTACTTGTGGCAACGAGTGGCGACACCGGGTCGGCAGTTGCAAACGGTTTTCTTGGAGTCGAAGGTATACATGTCTATGTGCTTTATCCCAAGGGTAAGGTAAGTCCTATTCAGGAGTGTCAGTTCACCACACTGGGGAAAAATATCACTGCCATTGAAGTAGATGGAAACTTTGATGATTGCCAGCGACTCGTGAAGAGTGCATTTCTTGACGAGGAGTTGAATGCCAAGATGCTTCTGACATCTGCCAATTCAATCAATGTGGCTCGATTCCTGCCTCAGGCATTCTATTATTTCAGTGCCTATGCGCAATTGAAAGCATTAGGAAAAGGAGATGACGTTGTAGTATGTGTGCCAAGTGGCAATTTTGGCAATATAACTGCGGGATTGATTGCCCACCGGATGGGGCTTCCCATTAAGCGGTTTATTGCAGCTAATAATGCCAACGATATTTTCTATAATTATCTTCAGACTGGAGAATATAATCCGAAAGCGAGCGTCCAGACTCTTGCAAATGCAATGGATGTAGGGGATCCGAGCAATTTTGCGCGTGTTCTCGACTTGTATGCCGGAAAGCATGATGCAATTGCTGCATTGATCAGTGGCACTACTTTCAGCGATGCTGAGATAGCAGAGACTATGAAGAAGTGCTACGAAAAGACCGGGTATGTCCTTGACCCACATGGAGCATGCGGATACTTGGCATTGAAGCAGCTCTTGAATGAAGGAGAGACCGGTCTCTTCCTTGAGACTGCTCATCCTGCGAAATTCCACGACACAGTGGTTGGCATCATAGGCAAAGAAATAGAGATCCCGGATCGACTTCAGGAATTCATGAAAGGAGAGAAGCAATCTGTAGAGATGACCTCTGATTTCGATGACTTCAAATCCTATCTTCTTTCCCACTCCAAAGATTGACAATAGCCCGAAGGGATTGAAATAAAAAGAAGCGCATTCCAGAAGAATGCGCTTCTTATATTCTATACTAAAAACGATAGAGATAGTTTTGTTTTTATGGTGATTGTTAGAAATTTATATCTTTGGAATAGTCGTCGATGAGTTCTTCCATTTTTGCATTTATCTGTTCAATTCTGTTAAGAATCTTTTGAGATTCCTTAGCCTTCATGTCATAGGTGATTGACATATGCATGATTTGATCTATCTGACGTTTTAACTCATTGTTGAGATGTTCGTAAGAGGCTAAGGATATTTGCATCTTTGTGGCATTGTTGTCTTGGGGGGAGGATGCTGCATCCATTCCTAATCTTGCAAGCAGGGCTGACACGGGCACTTCATTTTGCCAAGCAGAGACCATAAATAAATATTGTTCTTTATTATGGATATCGTAATATCCATCGTGAACGGTCATATAGACAGTAAACCCGGGAATGAAATAAATATTTATCCAGGCAGAGCAAAGTTTATTCCCTGGCATAATTGCGCGTATTCGACCTTGCTTCATCACATCTATATTCGTCTCATAGCGGAATTTCTTATTCTTTACCTTGACGCATGCTACAAGGTCTTTATCTGTGAGTTTGCCATCAATGTCTGTAAAGTATATATTATAGCAAGAATCGGGTATGTTGATATCAACTATTCCTTCAATTACAAATTTATATGATCCATCCTGCTGTTCATACTCCATTTGATTACTCCTGTTGTTTTGAGCCGATATATTAGCCGAAGCCATTGTTGTCGCTATAAAAGCAATAAGTATATAAAAAATCTTTTTCATGATAATATTCGTTTTAAATACTTTCTAATACACTTTCTCGCATTTCCTTTACATATTCATCCGTTTCCGCGATCTCATACCGAACTCTTTCGATATATGTCTGGTGTCTAAGGCGCGTGTAGTTGTCAAAATCATCAGTTGAGAGCATCATTTTGTCGGAGTTTTTTTGAGCCGCGTCTTGTCGAGATGCCATAGGTCCTTCTGTTTGGACATACATGTCATTTTGAACTTCTTCACTCGATGCTATCTCATGAGTCTCAACAACGTACTCCAAACTTCCCACACTCTCTTCTTTAATAACGTTCTTGTTAGCCATTATTTTATTTTTTTCTTTCGGAATCTTTCTCGTTTCAGACTTTTCCTCAGAAATTTCCTCTTTCATGGTGGTTGAGATGAGAGTGTTCTGATGAGATTCTTCAATTACTGGCAATACTGAAGCCATCATCGGAGTATCCGTTTTGGTATTCACTTTATTGCCTATAAGAATAGTAATTACAACCAATGCTGCGACTGCTGCGGCAGCCCCTGAATATACCCACCATAGTTTGTGCCTCCTTTTGTGGGATGAGTAGGTTTCTGCTTCTGCCAACACCCTTTCCATGAACCCGGGAGAGGGATGAAAGTCGCATTTTGGAGAGAGAAGATTTTCAATATCTTCATCTTCCATATATGTTTTTCTTTCTTCGTTCATGTCTGATGATATTTTAATTTAGTGTTTATTATTGTTTATGTTGAGTTGCGTTTTTATGTACGATATTGCTTGCCGATAGCGGGATTTGACTGTTGGTTCGGCGATTTCTTGGAGTTCCGCAATCTGCCGGAATGTCAGGTTATCATAGCATCTTAGCCTCACTACCTCGGCTTGATTGAAAGGCAATCCATCAAGAAGCCTTGAGATTCTCCAGAACTCTTCATTGATTTCCTCTTCGTTTTCTTCCGGAATATCTTCTGTCTCATCAATGGAGATCATTATTTCACGTTTTTTCCTGAGCCAGTCGATGCAACCGTTGCTAATGCTCCGAAGTAAGTAATGCTCATGGTTTTTTATTTCTTTTCTTTCAAGCATTGCCCTATAAAACCTGATAAAGACCTCCTGCACGATATCCTCAGCCACTTCGCGGATGCCTATTCGTATGAATGCGAAGCGGAATAGCCGATCTTGATATTGGCTGACTACGTCTTTGAGTATGTCTATTTCAGAAGTCTTCTTCGTATTCATGAATTGGGTTTTACGCACATTCCCGGAGTGTTTTTTGACCTGGAGGGGATATGCTTTCAATTAAGTAGACGGAAAATAATGGAAAAAGATTTAAATTAAGAGTTTTTTTTGCAAAAAAACTTTTATTTTCTTTCTCCTAATGCCAAGTACGGAAACGAAAACGCGCCAAGTACGGAAACGAAAATGCGCCAAGTACGGAAACGAAAACGCGCCAAGTAC
>CAZCZX010000120.1:0-8488 GCA_964503095.1 uncultured Sangeribacter sp. | reverse complement strand
GATTGCAGAATCCGGCTGCTCATTTACCATGCGATCGGCTTCCCTGAGAGTATTGCGTGCGTTTCTATGGACGCATCCGACGGCCATAACGAACATAGTTAATATGAGTGCGAATCTTGTTTTCATGGTTGCAAAATTAGGCAAAATTCCATTTTAATGCAAATTTCATGGCATCACACAGCGTTACATTGGCAGATTTTTATCTATTGGTAAATGCTTATGAATTAATTATAAAAATAAATGTCTCAATAAATATTTTATTACAAAGCGTTATCAAGGGAAACACGCCTTCGGTTCAAGACCGAAGGCGTGCCGTATAGTTGATGGCTCGAAGATCTTTGTCTCAGATCTGTCGGACTCTGGATCAGTCTTTATTCAATATTATTTTTTTTGACGCATTTCCTTGGCGAAGGATATAGATACCTTTACTAAGGGTCAAGGGTGAAGAGTCAGTGGCCAAAGAGGGAGTCGGAAGAGACCCGAGATGGCGTCCAGTGGTATCATAAATATCGCACGGTTTTGCCGGGTCAATATCTGCATTGACAGACTCCACTGCGAGTGGCTCTGAACCGAGGATTGCTGATATTTCCACATTTGAGCCTTCCGGCATCTTTATGTCGAGAGTTTCAGTATTGTAGGTCTGATGGGTAGTGGAAGAATTTTTAGTCACTTTCACATTCCATCCACATACGAATAGCCCGTCCGAGTCTGAGAGTGATTTGACGGTAAGTCTTCTTTGAGGGAAGAATTTTCCGTTGAATTCATTTGCTACAACAGGCACGTCGTTGACTATTAACATGCGGACATCTGCGTTATCTCCTTGTGTAATCTTCAGCGATACAGGAGTTTCGAGACCGAAGAAATCGGCCAGATGATTGTAGAAAAATCCCCAACGTTGTTTTACCCAATTCTGTGCAGAAGTAATTTCACTATCGTAGTTAGGCCACCAGGGGTTGAATTGATCACGGTGGAATTTGTATTCTGATTTTAGTTCGTCATATCGTCTTGATATTCTGCCATTAATACAGTCGGATGTGAGGAAATCACCCATATATATGGCGCAACGGTCGATGAACATGTCTTTGAATTCCGAAATATCGAGCAGGCGACGGAATAGGCGAGTCGCATCGGCTGTATTTGCCCAGTCATTGCGGTTGTTGTCATATCCAGGGGTTGTGATCCAGTTTAAAGTAGGATAATTATAGCGCTCACCATATAGGCCCAACCCAAAGTCAGTGTCTTTAGAGATCCAACGCCATTTGCCATCGTCAGCAATAGGACGCCACATTACGATATTGTTGCCGGGGAAATCTTTATTGTCGAAGAATGTGCCCATAATCATAAGGTTGCAGAATTCTTCAGTGTCCATAAGGGCATTGAATTCCTCCAAGGAATGTCCGGTGCCTTTATAAAACTCAGTGAATGCATTGAAATTGTCCCAACTTCCTTCCTTTAGTTCGCCCCAATTTTCAAAGAGGTCGATATCTTCCAGACCGTCATAATAAGAATAGACATAGTCTTCGTTGCTGCGGGGACGAATATTTAGAATTCCCTTGTATTCACCGTTGATGTAGAATATTACGGGTCTTGACGGTTGCCAGTCGAGATCGCAGTTCATGCCCATAGATTGCTGAATGATGGCGTCGCGCATATATAAATAGTCGAAATCATTTCCGGAATTGCGCATTTCAAATGATTTAAATTCTGAAATTCCGGGAGTCTGATCGGGAAAGAACTCATAGTTGAAGCGTTTTTCACCGAAACGCTTGTTGGCGTAGACAGCAAGAGATTTCAAGGGGTTTCCGCGTGTGGCTCCTCCTTTTACTCGAGTTTCGCAAAGTTGGTTGAAAGCACTTTCCTGATCTTCAGCCTCAAAATATTCGATGTTGACGGGTCGTCGCCAGTCGTATTCATAATTTGGGGTGCCTTTGGTGTATGTTCCCTCTAAGTAAATTCCGAGTTTGTCGTCGTAGAAATAGTCTCTGTTAGTGACCATCGACACTATTGGGAGAGTCATCTTTCTGGGATGGAAGATATAGGATTGGGTAAGGGAGCGAGGGGATAAGTAGCCTTCGCAGAAGAGTTTCGCACGTACAGTCTTGGTGCCGTTGATTTTAATCGGAGCGGCGTAAAGCGTGCTGGATTCAGTGGGTTCTGTGCCATCGAGGGTGTATCTGATTTGGGTGCCTTCCGGGGCATCTTCCGGCAAAGAGAGAGAAAGGTCGAAACTTTTAGAAGATATTTTACCGGGATGGCTAAACATTGGATCTCCGAGAATATCTTTGCAGACAGAGCCACAGTTTGCTTTTCCGGGAGTGGGAATTGTCTGATATCCCCATTTGTCAGAGTCTTCGGAAATGCGGCCATAGGCGATATTGGGTGCCGGTTGTTTCTTGAGACCCTCAAGTTTATCAACAACTTCATCATTTTTGAAGAGATACACCGCACCGTCTTTTCCTGATTCAAGACGAAAGTCGGTATGAAGGCGCTGGTCGGCCTTGTCGCAATATATTACAAGGAATTTTCCTGCTTGCAATTTTCTTTCAGGCAGTTGATAGGCTTTTTTCGCTTTGTCTTTGGTGCCAATCTTATAATTGGCAAGGTCTTCTGCTTCGGGACCGGGGTTGTAAAGTTCTACCCAAGAATCGGGAAACTCATTGAGGTCGTCCATTATGCAATCGATGTTAGACTGCATTATCTCGTTGATTACGAGTTGCGCAGACGCAACGGAAGTGCCTGCTAAAGCAAGCGATGAGATAAGAAGCGATTTGTAAATTTTTTTCATGGAATAGATTTAAAGAAACGACTGAAACAAAAATTTTTACAAAGATAATAAAAAGATTTTATATTAACAAAATTGGCTCAGCGGATTGATGATGGGGAGGGAAGTTGGTGCTCATTTTTGACTTCGCCAAGTACGAAGGAGCTGTTAAGGGAGCCGATGCAGTCTATTTCCCCGAGAATACGAAGCAGAAATTTCTGATATGCTTTCATGTCGCGGGTATATATTTTCAGGAGAAAGTCATAGTCGCCGGAGATGTTGTAGCATTCGGCTATTTCTGGTATGTTTTGAATGGCCTCCATTATGCGTGTGGCATTTTCATAGGAGTGTTGCTTCATCTTTAAGTAGCAGAAAGCCATGAATCCGCAATCAAGTTTGTCGGCATCCAATACGGCGACATATTTCCGAATATATCCTTCACGTTCTAATCGTTTTACACGTTCAAAAGTTGGAGTTGCAGAGAGATGTATGGCTGATGCAAGTTCCTTATTGGTCAGCCTGCCGTTTTTTTGAAGTTCTTCTAAAATTTTGAGGTCTGTTTGATCTATCATGTGAAAAATGGTTGGAGAAAAAAATTCTACAAATTGGGCTATTGAAATGCCATTGCCAGATAAATGTTCTATTTGACAGTGCAAATGTAGCGATATTTTCTTAAATTTGCAATATGATTGGAAGAAATTTTTATAATTGCTAATTTTGCAAGCGAAAAATAACTAAAAAAATATAAAGAATATGGAAAAGAAAAATCTACATTTCGAGACTCTTCAGATTCACGTAGGACAAGAACAGCCGGATCCGGCTACTGATGCGCGTGCAGTGCCTATCTATCAGACTACATCTTACGTTTTTCGTGATTCCCAACATGCAGCCGACCGTTTTGGACTGCGAGATGCAGGCAATATTTACGGACGCCTTACCAATTCCACTCAGGGTGTACTCGAGGATAGGGTTGCGGCTCTTGAGGGAGGTGTGGCAGGTTTGGCGGTAGCAAGTGGGGCTGCGGCTATTACGTATGCGCTTCAGAATATTGCCCAGAATGGAGATCACATTTTGGCTGCTGATAATCTTTATGGAGGATCTACCAATCTGATAAGCCATACACTTTCTACACAGGGAGTGGAACATACTTTCGTAGACGTCAGTGATTTTGAAGCAGTGGAAAAGGCGATCCGTCCAAATACAAAGCTGCTTTTTGTGGAGACTTTTGGGAATCCGAATTGTGACGTTACAGATTTGAGGGCTTTGGCAGATATAGCCCACCGTCACAATATTCCATTGATAGTAGACAACACGTTTGGGACTCCATTTCTTGCCCGCCCGATAGAGCAAGGGGCTGACATAGTGGTGCATTCAGCCACAAAATTCCTTGGAGGTCATGGTACATCTCTCGGAGGTATCATAGTGGATGGAGGCACATTCCCATGGGGTGATTATCCAGACAAATTCCCGACATTGGCAAAGCCAGATCCAAGTTACCATGGGGCAGTGTTTGCTGATGTGGCAGGGAATGCAGCCTTCGTCACTCGCATACGTGCTGTCATTCTTCGCGATACCGGGGCGACGATCTCTCCGTTTAATGCATTCATACTTCTTCAGGGTGTCGAGACTCTGTCGCTTCGAGTGGAGCGTCACGTGGCGAATGCTCTTAAGGTGGTGGAATTTCTTGCCAACCATCCCAAAGTGGAAAAAGTGAACCATCCGTCACTTCCAGACCATAAGGATCATGAACTGTATACGAAACTCTATCCTAATGGGGCTGGCTCTATCTTTACTTTCGAGATCAAGGGAGATCAGAAAGATGCATGGAAGTTTATTGATTCGCTGAAGATATTCTCTCTGCTTGCGAATGTGGCTGATGTGAAATCACTCGTGATACATCCATATACTACCACCCATTCCCAGCTTGAGCCGGAGGAACTTGAACGCCAGCATATCACTCCTACCACGGTGCGTCTAAGTATAGGCACCGAGCATATTGACGATATCATAGCGGATATTTCTCAGGCACTGGAATCATAAGTATAATAAGTCGAGGGCTAATCTCAAGTCCTCGACTATCTTTTTTTCTATGTGCCATATCATCCCCCAATACTATTCTGGCAAAATTTCTTTTTCTTTAACTGACTCGTCTTGTTCATGAGTCGGGACCTAAGAGTCCATCTCAATTTGCGAGATGGGCTCTTAGTGTTTATGATAGGTTTATGTTGTCAGATTATGGATAAGCTGACAAGAATAGGTGAACTGAAATGGGATTAGGGTGTTCTTTTATAGGGGGATGAAGTGTAAGAATATATACTATAATACTATATACTATGAAAAATGATACAGCTACGTCGCTGCAGGCGGGGCCTACGGGCGGCTATTATGTGTTTCTGATAATTTACCTTGTTTTGCTGAGCGCCTTCGGGTCGTTTGTCAACGATATGTATTTGCCAACTTTGCCGGAGATGGTGAGGTCGTTTCATACGACACGTCCGGTGGTGCAGTTGGGTCTTACTTTTGGCATGATTGGGCTTGGAGTTGGCGAATTGATTTTAGGTCCGCTAAGCGACCGATTCGGGCGAAAACCGATTTTGATATGGGCATTGATAGTGTTCTGCATCGGGGCTTTTGGAAGTGTGTGGTCGAAGACTATTCATGTATTTCTATGGTGGCGATTGGTGCAAGGCTTGGGAGCATCGGGCGGATATTTCCTTGCGCGTACTATACCTGCTGATCTTTACAAGGGGCGTGCTCTGGCTAAAGTGATGGCTCTTGTGGGAGCGATAAATGGTTTTGCACCGGCGAGTGCCCCGGTGATTGGTGGTCTTGTGGCCCGTTCGATAGGTTGGCAAGGAATATTCTGGATTCTGTTTGGATTCAGTGCAATGCTTCTCTTGCTTACACCTGCATTCAAGGAGTCGCTTCCTAAAGATAGGAGGGTGACGGGCCATTTCGGTGCGGCTTTCCGCAATTATGTGGTATTGAGCAAAAATAAGCATTTCGTGGTGCATGTGATGCTTAAGGCTGCGGCATTAGGAGTGCTGTTTGCCTATATCTCTTCGGCTCCATTCATCATCCAGGATCATTATGGATTCAGTCAGTTGCAATTTGGTCTTTTCATGGGCTTTAATGCGATATTTGTGGCATGTGGAGCGACACTTGCGTTGCATTTCAAGCCATTGAAACGTGCGGCACTTTTTGGAGGGCGAGCGCTCGTGGTGATTGCCGCTGCCCAGTTTGCATGCTTCTATCTGGTGGATAATGTCTGGGTGTATGAGGCTTTGAATTTGCCGATGCTGTTCTGTTTGGGTATGCTCTTTACCGTGGGGAACACTTTGGCGATGAATGAGGGGCGTGATTGCGCTGGGGATGCATCTGCTCTTATCGGACTGATGGGATATGTGTTTGGTGCTACAGTCAGCCCGCTTGTAGGGCTTGGGAATACGATGCATTCCACTGCCATTACCATTCTGGTGCTGTCGGTACTTGTGCTGATATTTACGAGGATGACGAGAGTGCTTCCGGCGGACTTGGAGGCCACTCCTCAGAGTGCAACGCGTCAGGATGCTCCATAAGCCCCCCGGCCCCCTAAAGGGGGAGATTATGAGATAAAAGTATACTTTGGGGATTTGCAGTTTTTGCAAAATTGCAAAGTATACTTTGCATTTCTACAGAAATGTTTGGAATACAAAATATATTTTATTATTTTTGTGTATTCAAACAACTTCAATACATATCATGGCAACAAATCAGAATGGAGGCTGCTTAAGTATAGTAATATTGCTGTCATTTACAGCGGCATTAACTGGGATGATTCTTGAACAGTTTCTGCATCTGGATGGTCAGATTGTAACCATATGTGTGATTGCGATGGTTTTTTTAGTGTTGATTGGTTCATGTATCTATGCCCTGCAATCCCCATCTTCAAAAAATGATACTATTAATGAGAATGAAAATTCAAAAGAAGATGAAGATTCCCAAGACGAATCCTCTTTAATAGCCTCGACTTCCAATGGCATAGATGATAATTATATTGACTATTGTTATAGCACGGCTAATAGAATTGTAGGGTATGTAGAGCAGGTGATGAAAGATAAAGAACTCTATAAAACCATAAGAGATATCCGAGGTCTGGAGGTAATAGATTGCAATATGTTCAAACGAAAGAATTCTCGTGTTGTAATAATCATTCTTCATGATTTATGGAAGTGCTATATAGGATCGGGAAATAAAGTGGGAGACCGATACTCTGTGTCGAACATCTGCTATTCTTTGGCAGTGTACAAGATGATGAATGATGAGGACTTTTTTCGGGATTATCTCATGACGTCAGAAGGTCAAAAGGGTTTGTCGAAAAATGGCAGTGATATGATGGCGTTTATGTCAAAATTGGGAGTCCATGGTTTCGAAGGGCCAATGTCATTTTTGATGGTAAATGTATATGATCATTTAGGTAGAGATCCCATCGACTATAAGAGATTTCTATATGATGTCACGTTGTGCATGAATTCATCGGGCCCTATGACAAAGAAAGCAAAAAATTATCTTGCACGTCTCCTCCCTGACACCGCAGTTCCATCTGGTGCTTTTAAAGAGAAAGGGGAAAGACCTGTAAAAGAAACGACAGAAATAGAATGTTGGCCTAAAGGAATAGATCGTCTTGATGACCTTGTGGGATTGGAAATCGTAAAGAAGGAAGTCAGAAAATTGAGTAGTTTTGTTCAAGTGCAACAGTGGCGTGCAAAAGAGGGATTAAATTCTCCAGTGGTGAGTTATCATTGTGTGTTTACAGGAAATCCCGGAACAGGTAAGACTACAGTGGCACGCATTATTGCAGACATATATAAGGAACTTGGATTATTGAAAAAGGGACATCTTGTAGAGACTGACCGATCAGGTCTTGTGGCGGAATATGTAGGACAGACAGCTGTGAAAACCAATAAAATCATAGACAAGGCTCTTGATGGTGTCCTGTTTATTGATGAAGCGTATTCTTTGGTGAATGAAGATAAGAGCGATTATGGACTTGAAGCTATTTCCACATTGCTAAAGCGTATGGAAGATGACAGGAATCGTCTTGTTGTGATTATTGCAGGTTATAGCGAGGAGATGAGGCGATTTATCGATTCTAACCCCGGGCTTAGATCAAGGTTCAACCGAATTTTCCATTTCGAGGATTATAGTGCAGAAGAGTTATGGATGATTTTTGAAAGTATGTATAAAAAGCATGATTATGTGGTGGAGATAGAAGCATGTGAAAAAATAAAGAAGATTTTTGAGAGAGCAGTATCTTCCGGGAATAAAGGCTTTGGAAATGCACGTTATGTTAGGAATTTATTTGAGAAGATTCTCGAGAATCAGGCTTTAAGACTTGCTTCAAAAGGAAATACTGATAGAAATGCTCTTCAGACAATAATAGTCGACGATCTTTGGGATCTCTGATTTTTTTGCAATATGAAAAAAGGGGTGCACTCGGGGTGCACCTCTTGAAAGTTACTTCAGACTTACGTCCTCAGCACTGCGTTGAGGACGAAGTTTTTTATTTTGTCTGGAGGGGGGTCATGTGGTAGCCGAGGGCGTTGAGCTCCATTTCCATACCGGCGAGGTACATCTGATGGAGTGCGGCTACGAAGCAACCGAATGCGGCTTCTGTGCCATTCTCTACCTGTTCGTGAGTCAGGAGGCTATGCACTCTTGAGGCACATTCTGCTACGAGCTCAATGA
>CAZCZX010000119.1:0-8545 GCA_964503095.1 uncultured Sangeribacter sp. | reverse complement strand
CCGATTTTACAAACACTCTCGAACTTTTGAGCATTGCTGATAAAGTCCATATATTGATTTAGGTGTGTATCAGTTGCGCCAAATATTGTTGTTAGGTCCTGTCTGCTGATAGAGTTCACATGATGAATTACCCAACTTAGGACAAACTGAGAATAGTCCTCTTTTGCTGTTTTGAAGTCACTAATATTCTGAGTTGATAGAATCATGCCGACACCGAACATTCGCCCTTCACTGATGATACTTCTAAATGAATTAAAGTCCTTTTTGAGGAACTGATGAGCTTCATCGACTAATATCATAGCTCTAAGCTCTCTGTAGCTGCCTTCCAGTTTACTACTTCCGAGCTGACGCATCTCAGCATAAAACAGATCCAGAATTAATGACACAATTACTTTCTTTGTGTCATCAGGATAAAGTGTGAGATCAATTACTCGAACACCTTTCAGCCATTCAAACATTGACACGCACTGGTTGACATCATCTGTAAAGATTGTATAGTCATTCAGCTTGTCAAATAGAGCGTATGCTTTATCATTGGCATCGTATGTGTCGAAATATTTACGAATCACATCGTTCATGGTCGGGCAAATTTTGCTCCATGTTGATGAGTCTCTGGTTATGCCGGCATCCTCATATGTCGCAATGATTACCTGCTTGATGTTGCTTTGTTGTTTTAATCCTAGACCATAGGCTTTTGCAAAAGAATCAGCAATTTTGTCAGCTGTTATGGCAGGAAGGTTCATTCCATCAACATCATCATTGATAATGAGTTTGAGGGGATTAAAGGGGAAATTTGACTTATAACAGTTACCTTCAACGGTTTCTAAGAAATCGTTATCTTTGTAATCGCCCTTATAGTCGAAAACCAGTAAACCAATGGGGTTTCCTCCGACATTGCGAACTCCTTCTTTTGATAGTTGTGCAATTACAGATCGAGCAAACTGCGTTTTCCCAGTGCCCATTGTCCCTATTATACCCATATTTGGATGAGAAACAGATTCTGTATTATTAGGCTCAAATAATATCTTTTGAGATTTATTTTTCACGGTGCCTACAATGACTCTGATAGGACTGCTTTGCGGTTCAAGTTCGTCTGTCTGATAGGTATCTTTTAGATTTATTGAATGTGTTCCAAATGATGATCGGTCTGAATCTCCACCATTAGATTGCTGAGAAGATTCAGATTGAGTATGGATTGATTCTTTAGAGATTCGAGTTGTTGTAGCTTCCTCTGGAATATCGTCATCATCTTCAAGATCCTCTACTACGCTATTTTCTTGAACATAAGTAGAATTACATATCCCAGAAGGAGAATCAAGTACATTCAGTGTTTCCTCATCGATAGCAATAAGTGCAGTATCCAAGAATTTTAGCTGCAAAGAGGATGGATTTGCAACATATTCTAAGCATTCGTTTTGCGAAAAATGGACCTCGCATACGGGGACACCTTCAACCAACTTAGTTGAGATAGAGTGGGTGGCGGTTGAAAAGAATGATACGACTGCGGCAACTCCTAACTCTTTAACTGGTAGAACTTCTTTATGTGACCATTTCAGATTCAATAAAGCGTAACGGCAACATTCGATCTTCTCATACTCTGATTCGGGGAGCAAATCGTTAGCATACAATTTCTCAGCATTGATCAGTAATTGAGATGCAAAGAATGTTAGGCGTATTTTTGTTTCAAATTCATCCTCGTTTTTAAAGAGATGCTCTTTAAATTGCTTCCATGTATGAGCTACTTGAGATCCACCCTTGACGGTTTGTGAAGAAGAGTTGGAAACCTTAACTTCAATGGGATAGAAATATAATTTTGGTGCATTTATGTCAGATGGGTCTATTCCTAACATAAGAAGATCATCGGACATAGAGCCTTTGGCACCTAATGTTTTCTTCGCGAATATACCCTCCATCTTAAGACCAATATCTCCGGTTACTCGTAAAATTTCTTCTAAAGAAATTGGTATCCAGATTATATTAGCATTGCGATGCAGGAGCTTCTGCATAACAACGCTGGTGGCGACAAGGCTCATTCTCTCCCTGACTTTTAGTTCAGGCTGATTTACAAGTCTCAGAAGCCATCTTCCATTCAAACAGTTGAAGTAGTTCTTCATGGTCTTGTTGAACGTCGGGAATAAATCCCCCGAAAGCGCAAGACTCTCGTAAGACTTTTTTAGGATGTTATCATATAGGCCTATGTGCTTTGTAACTGTAATACTGTCGTATTTAGCATTTATCGAGTATTGGTCAGTATAATGCACCACATATACGTCCTGCTTATAGAAAAAGTTGATATCGACTTCCGGATTCAGGAATGTCACCCAGTTTGCGTTCTCATAAATAGAATTCAGTAAGGTGGCATTCTTGAATTCAAAACGTTTAGTGACGGCTGTAGGTATTGTATATGTGTTTGCTCCATCATTTTTCTCGTTACCATAAAGGTTGTTGTATGCCAAAGCCATATGATGAATAAATCCATCCATATTTTCAATATCCACTCCCTTTATGCCGAACCCGATTTGGTATGCACCGTTCTTTTTAAGGGTAGAAGGTACGGAAATCAATCCATTAAAGGCTAATTCAGTACGTGCTTCATTTGAAGGTGGGGTGATGTAGGATGAGCCTGTATCCATTTGATAGAATGCTATGTGGCAATATCCAATTGATGGATTCGTCAGAGATAGCTCGTGTTTATAGAATGAAACACGTGTAAACAATTGATGTATTATATCCTTGCCAGTATAGTTGCCTTTTGATTCAAGATTAATTTTTAAGGTTTTGAGCTCTCGTTCTATGTTGTCAATAGATCCTAATCGGTTTAGTTTTTCAAAGAACGTCTCTTTACCAAGGCAAGACACATATTCGTGTAACTCCACACGCTGAACCGTATTGGGTAGTTGAGCCTTAATAAACTCAACTACGCCCTTTATCAGATTTGCATCTTCAGCCAATCCTATGGCGCTTATAACTATCGGGCTTTCGTAATCTTGAAATAAATATGGAAAGTTCTTGATAAAGTCATCTATTTTGCTGGCGACCATCTTTGTGGTTATGTCGTTGGCGCGCTCCTGTGGTTCATTATCTTCTTTCTCATAGATGAGCCAGTTCTTAATATCTTCAAGCTGACTGTTGCTATAAGGGCGCATGAAAGCATTTTTGTATGTGAGATAGGGTATGAGGAAGAAGGGCGTGAGTAATTTCTTTGCATAAGATAATACTTCTCCTTGTGACTGAAGCTGAAATTCCAACAAATATGCAACTATAAGAGGGTGGAAGGGCGAAAAATACAAGTATTCCCCATCATAGACAGTCCCTAACACTGTCAAATTATGGTATTTTTTATCCAAGCTTGTATTGGTTGGAATACTCGAGACACACTCTACCACAGCATTGCAGTAATCCTTATATAGGGATAGAAGCGTTGGCCTGATTGGAGAAAGTGAAGGGATAGTTTCTGCATCTTTGAAATAATCGTAAATAGCATTTAATGCCTTTGATATCTCATACGGAATGGTTAGATTTTGACCGATTATTTCATCTTCGTCTGTCATGTCATTATGTGTAACATAGAGGCAATGAGATCCACTATCGATGAATGTCTTTTCCCAATTAAGATATTTCCTCCAGAATTTATAAACTGGTCTTTCAGTTTCTCCGTCGGTCACTTTTGCAAAATGATCACCATCTACGGCAACTCCAGTAAGCGGAACAGAAGGTGGAAAAGAATCGGGGCCTAATGGGGGCACCGGTTTCGCCGAGTTCAATTTCAGCGTTACCTTCAGACTCTTTTCGCCAATTTTTATTGAAAATATGATTTTATCCTCTTCACTGTCATCAGTGGGTATTGCTAATGTTTCATCCACAGACCATACCCATTCATTACGCAAATTGAGGTACCCTTCAGATTCACCATTCCCAAATCTCAATTCACTTACTTCATCAGGGACCTTTACGGTAAGTTCCCCTTTCTTATTCAACGAAAAACACTTCCTTATATCCCTAAATAGGGAAATAGGACAATTTAACTTCAAGATAAAGAAGTCATGGCGATTGTCGTTATAACCAATACGAGTGGCAAAAACGTCATCGTGAAGATTAACAATAACATTGGTGCCTCTTACATGGCAAGAGGACGAGCTTCCGCTATCTATTTTGACTGGTTTGTTAAACAAGAGGCATATTTCTTCGCTATCTGCATCTGTTTGGTCACATATTACAATATAATTCTTTGATGATTTATCTAATTTCCCAGAATAGTTCCATATCAATTCTATCCCCTCACGTTGATTGTAAAGGGTTATATTGACCAATTTAAGGTTGTCAGTCTGAGCCTTTATGTTCTCGCTATTTATGAAATCTTGAAGATCAAATGCTCTCCAATCGGTGGTCGGCTTAACAACTTTCTTCGCAAGCTTTTCGTCAAGGAATTTTTCAAGCTCATGGGCTTTGTCTTCTTCATCCCCATCCATTATTGCTGATATACGGGCATACAAATACTTGTTCTTAGCAGCACGTTCACTTACTTCCTTATCATTAGGCCTGTAAGCGTTATCATAGATTGTTTTGTCCTCAAACATTTCAAGTTTGTTGAACAAACCTCTGATCGAGCCGGCACCGAGAATTTGCATAATCGGTTCAAAGTCAAAAAGCGTGGACACGCCATCCGAAATTAGCGTGGATATTGTTTCAAGGTAATATACAAGATATAATCTTTCTAAATCTTTAGACACGCATGTCTTTATATCCTTTTTAATCTTATTGACAACATGTGACGGATGTAGTGCGTAGCCAGGACTCTCCAGATTTGAACTTGCTGTAGCTAATGATGACAGGACGTTGGTTGACAGTATATAGAGAACCCCATAATTTTCGTATTTCCCGTTTTTGCCAATTGAGTTCCTCAAGGTAGTGAGATAATCCTCGCTAGCACTCTGATCATCTCCGATAATCAACTTGGGTAAATCGTGTGCAATTTTTAGAGCATAAGTGTCATATCCCTCTTCTGGGATGTTAGCACCTTCATATATACCATTAACCGTCAGTTCTTCAGAATATTCCTGCACAGCTTCCAATATGGCATTGCGTCGCGACGTATCTTCAATTACCATATAGTAACGGCTTCCATTGGATGGTATATTGTTTTTAAACCATTCAATGATTAGATCTTTTGCGATATAGTTATAAAACGACTTTGACATATTGAGCTTCTCCGGAGTCACTTTTCCGATCTAAAAGGTTTAACTTTGAAAGATATGCCTCAATAGCGTTTCGAGTCCCAAGATTGAACACGATACCATATTCATTGAAGCTTTTATACATATTTTCTAATTTGACACGTTCGCTTTTCGTAATCATGGCAATTAAGAAAAGAAGCATCTCGTTATCAAGAACAAGCACATAGTTCCCTCGTCTGAGTTGTAAGAAACGAATACTTAGAACATCAATAATTTTCTTTCTCATTCGGGAAGTATAACTCGGTGATTGGAGTCCGACACAAAGTTGCTCCAATTTTTTTACGAATTCTTCGTAAGATGAAACAGATGTATCAATTTCTCCAATTGATGCGCTTTCACTCGAACGGTTGCTAAAAACATTCCGTTTCTCTTTCTGATATATGTTCAGTAAAGTCTCACAAGCATCCTTATTCTCTTCAAAAGGCGTTTGGACTAATGAATCTATTATTTCTTTATAGAAACCGACAGATCCTCCTAAAACACTGTTTAGAATATCTAAGGCTTGACTGTGTCCAAAAATCTTATCAAGAAGACCTTTGGGCATTTTCTCTTTCCAGTTTCGCACTCCAGCGTGCGAAGCTGATGCCTTCTCTGATTGTAAAATAAAATAAAACGCTTCTGTCTTTTCTGTGTTGCGATTTTTATATGTTAGTTTTGGAATTGATTGTAGCAACTCATAACAAATATAGAAATGGAGAAAAAGATGGATATGTCTTATTATCACACTGGAGTCTAACGACATGAGCCATTTTAAATCTTCATTAAATGATTTTTTTATGTACGGAAGCGCATAGTATACTTCGGAGGCTTTTGCTCCTTTGCCACAGCCAGTATTAACACTGCCTAAGGCTTCTTCCAGTACTTTGGTGAACAAGTTCGTATTATCGTGTTCAGAGAAATCTATTTCATTTTCGCATAGCGAGCAAAGAAGGTTTGCCAGTTTCGTCTGACCGGATTTATACTTATCCCTAGTCTTCTTCGGTATGCTTTCGTCGTTTGGCACAATGGGCAAATACTTAAAGAATGATGTATCAGTGATATTCAATGAACCATTAATGAAGAGGATATCCTTCATAATATCAATGAATGTGGCGACCTGTTGCTCACTCATTTTCTTTTGGCTTGACAGATATGTCTCAACAGCACGTTCCGTCCTTTGTGGATCTTCCATTTCCGAGACTGTCTCATTTCCTAATATCCTGAAAAATAAGCCTGTTGGACCTTCAATTCCAGCACCTCTATCAACCGCAGATGAAGGATTGGAAGAAAAAGGTAATACTCGGATTCCTTCCTGCCAATTATCGACAAGTTTGTTCTTTTTCTTGTCGTAGTAGTTATCCCAAAAAACGTCTATATTTATTTTCATTGTATTTGAATCCGATTAAAACTTTCTCGCATTGTTAAGTCATGTCCTTCTGAATTTGATACCAATACAGCTTTAGACTTATTACTTATAGAGGCTAAGTACCTTACAAAATTCCCAAAACGGATATTTTTTTCGTTTTCATAAGCGATAGCCAATTTCCCTTGTGAAAGGTCATACAAGTATGAATACAGGGAGTAGTCAATGACCAAATCCTTATTGCCGTGCAGTGGAATCTCCCAAATAAGCCTATAGTTCGGATAAAACTCATTTGGCCTATCTGGATTGTATCGATAGATTGGCACTGCAGGACTCATTTGAAGATTGGCAAACATTTTATATTTGCCTCCTTGAATATTTAATGGAATACTATCTTGTTGAGCTACATATGATCCATAATGCCTTGGGATTGCAGTAGAAACAAGCTGGTATAATTCACCATATCTACTTATATCCTCTGAGAAAACGGTTTTTAGAGAATCTACGAAGGATTTATATGTTTCACTTTCTGAGTGATAATTCAATAAGTGTTGGAGTCGAAATAAAAATTTTGTTGTTCGTTCTATGTCACGTCCGTTGTTATCGTAAAATTGATTTGTCCGCGTTATCACATACGTTGGCAACTTTGATGTGCTTGATAAAGTTGGAAAGAAGTCATCAGGAATAGAATTAGATGTGAACAAGAGCGACAAGGTAGAATCATGAATGGTACTACTATGCTTGAGGGGGTCAAGTTTTGAAAGAGCCTTAAGGATAGCATTATCTCCTCCTTTAAAAAGAAGAGAAGGAAGCAGGAACTCATAAAATGACTTATCCTCCTTATAAGCAGCATAATTTATGGGAATAATAATGGAATGAATAAAATCCAGAAACTCCCTTGGCGTAATCGAAAGGTTGAATCGTATTATTGCCTCTATGACATAGAGTATAATAGACTTTCTAACTTCTGGCAACATAAGAAGCTGGAAGTTAATAATAATGGGGTTCTTTTGAATATCCTCCACGCTTTCCACATCTATAGTAAATGCTTGAAAAAATGGATTCTTGGGAGTTTCACCAACAATTTTCTCTAAAATCTGGTTCATAAAATCAGATTTAAAAGCATCATAACCATTTAGAGTTGGGTCAAATTCATAGATTTGCTTATTAGAAAACTCTATAATCTTAACTCGATCGGTCTCCTTCGGTGCGTTAACGCTTCCTTCAAAAAGTGGACGCACGGCACTTGCGATTTCTGCATATTGAAGTTGAATATTTGGATCGTCAATGAAAGCATTAAGTTTTCCAAGGTTAATGGCCAAAATCTTGCGTTTAGTAGTTGTACCAATATTTACGTCATTAAAATCAACGAGAGCTTCTTTAAGTGTATCGATGGCTGTTTTATTGGGCGAGCAACTGGCAGTTGCATCATTATAAAAAGCATCCAGAGGCCAGTTGTCTTGATCTAAGTCCTTAATCTTACTGAGAAGATGCGATTTCCCATCTCCTGCACTGCCGACCAAAAGAATTATTCCACCTCCGGAATTATTAATTTCAATCATCTTCTCAATCAGCTCATTTGTCACAGGACGTTCAGTATGTAGATAACGATCAATGTCTGTGAACCCATTGCCAGACTGGACTGACTCCACAGAACATTGATTAAGAGTTGATACTATATGGAATAATTTCAGGTCTTCCATTCTATTTTTCGTTAATCATTTTCCCAGAGTTCGGGATTTGTAAGATTTGTCAACTTGTAGCCGCTCATTATGAGGATTTCATCCTGACGCTCTGGAAATTTTTCCATAAAATCCATAAACGTTCGCATAGTCTTACATAGTCTCATCCCAGGTTGTTCATAATAACCGCTTCTATATCTCCGCTCAAACTCCTCATAGGGAATCTGATTAGGTACGTCAAGATGTTTAGTCTTCTGCTCCCAGAAAGATTGGTTACGATAGCAATA
>CAZCZX010000118.1:0-8566 GCA_964503095.1 uncultured Sangeribacter sp. | reverse complement strand
CAGCGGCATAATTGCCAGTTTCGTCACCCTCGTCAAGCACAGGCATCCATGGAGTATTGTCAGCATCAAATCCATAAGATGCCATCTCGCTTGAAGGAGTGTTGTGGTCGCCTTCATAAAGCATCATGCCAGTTACTCCAGTCGAGAAGTTTTCGCTGAAGATAGTGTTTGAACTCGGATCAATCTCAGGGACATAACTTCCGTGGTAAGTGATAGAGAAGGCCTCATTGGCTCCTTCGCCAGAAAGGTCGGTCACGGTGCCGGCAGCAAAGTCAATGCGATAGTCGGTGCCTTCTGCAAGTCTCTGCTCGGAAACGGGATATACCATGACTTGCCTTCCATCGACAGAAGCATTCAAAGGATAAAGGAATTCTTCTTTGCCATCCTTTATTTGAGTAAGGCTAATGGATGGATTCTCCCCAGCGGTAAGAGCCGCATTAAATGTGATTATTACCGGATTTGTGGTCAAGTTAAGGCGAGGCACGCTTGCACCATCCTCCGGCGAGAATGATACTGGCTTTACGGGACCTTCCTCTCGACCGCGGTATGAGATGCGGATTTCCTTATTCTTGCGATCTTTGTCGCCGGCAATGCATAATGCGCCAGCCGGAATCACAATGGTATATTCTTTTCCAGGCTCGAGCTCGAAATATCGGAAGCTGACCTCCACTCGCTGTTTATTATTGTCTTGAGTATTGAAATTGATGGAGTAGCGGAGTGCTTTCCCTTCTTCATCATAGACAGTGACACAGTTCTTTTCTCCGAGAATTTCCACATCGCGACCCATATCTAACATCATAGTCTGGAGCATGGAGAATTCCGCACCTGCGACCGGAGAAACCCTATAGTCGCCAAGGAGGTCGACATCTTCGCAAATCTCCCTAATAGGACGAGGCAATTTGATGATATAGGATATATTTTGGGCATAGTCAGGGGAGAGGATTGTGAGATTGTCGTCAGATACACTGATTGCGGTGCCGGAAAGTCCAAGTTCATCTTTGGTGATGTCTTTGATCCAATCAATGCCATAAACTTGGTTGAGCACAGACTTCCAGTCGTACCAGTATTTGCCAACTTTTACACTCCAGTTGCGCACCGGAGTACCGGAAGGAGTAGAACCATAAAGCACTCCATCAGAGCCGATCGCCCATATGCCATAGCCGTCTCCATCATAGTGCATAGTGAAGTTGTTGGGGTCAGTCACAGGGCTTGTGAAGGGGACCGAAGCGTCGCTTTCAGTCATGCAGACACCACCGATCAACTTCCCATCAGCAGATAGGATGCATTCACCGGCACCACCCACTTCGTCATTGAGAGGTCTCAGTCTTCCATTTTCATATTTCATTCCTAATGGAGTCCATTTCCCTTCCTCGCGGTTATAAATGAACTCCCATGTGATCTGAGGATAAACGAAGTCGACAGTACCGATAATGTAGTTTGCATCTGGAGTGATTCCGGTAAGTCGCACATTAAGGTCAGCATCACTCCACTCATCAGGGTTGCCACCTTGTTCGATCATGTCCTTGTTGCGTGGATTTGTAGTCATCATTCCCGGCAACTCAACGATTGCGAGCGTTTCGAGATCCCACATGCACGGATATTCATTGAAGAGGTCGATGCTGACGCGACCCACACCATATTTGCCATCCGGAGTGATTGCTGACACAGTTCCAGCATTATATATCCTGTTGGGCATGGCAAGATTTTTCCATCCCTTGCCTTCTTTCCAAACTGCTGGCACGCCATTGTAGCTTCCTCCTGCGGTCTTGCCATCATTGCTCACGCAAGTGGCGCCTATCGGAGTTGACATCATTCCTTCTTGGTCGGAAAAAAGCTCAATATTCTCTCCGGTTGCGACATTTACCAAGCGGGGATAGCAGGTCAAGGAACTGTTGTCGGGATTCACCGCATCGCCAACAGCCCATTGTCCATTGGCCGACAAGTTGGAGAGGCTGCCGCTATAAAGCGGGCTTATTGTCAATATTGTTGGCTTCTCATCTGCGGCAGCAGTCAGTGTCAGAGCCACAAATGTCCCCAGCATTATTTTCTTGAGGTTTAAAATCTGTTTCATATGTAGACTATATTTTTTCGTGATTATTTTGGTTCCGGAGAGGAGTATCAAGTCCTCCCCGGATGGATAATTATTTTACTATAAGTTTCTTGCCATTGACGATATAGATGCCCTTATTGAGAGCCTTGGTGTCGGCAGCAGATGCATTGCGAAGCACGACGCGACCCTGCATGTCGTAGACATTGGCTTCAGATATTGCTTCGATGCCTTCCACTGCATTGCCTCCCTGGATTGTATAGTGAAGTCGAATTTCAGGGCTGCATATACCACTCATTCCTTCTTCATAATCGCTTGAGATGATGGAGCGTGCCGGAATTACAATTTCATAGTCGCCTGCTTCAGTAATTGTGGTATTGAGGATCACAAGAATGTCGTTGACTGCATCCCAATCCTCCCAATCTAAATCACAACGTCCTTCAGTTGCCACTTCATTGCTGGAGTTATACACTGTAACTTCACCTCCATTAAGTGCAACTTCACTTGGGAAAGTGAGTCGGATAGTCTGAAGGGATTCAACTGTGGAGCCATTCTCCGGATTTGACTTGATGAAGTTGAAAGTCTCCTGTTCTGCAGGATCGATACCAGGATTCACTGGGGTGTCATCGGCATTTCCTGTGATTTGGAATCCGGAATATAGGTTCTTGCTTGCTTTCCCATTGAATTGCTCTCCAAAGTTGAAGCAGCCAGTGCCAAAATAAATAACGTAAGAACCTTGAGCCACAATGTCGAGAGGAACTACATTCCAGTCGTTATCCATCATCTTAGTAAAGCGGAATTCAGTAGCTGAACCTTCCACACTATCATCGTAGACGAGTGTGCCCAATGGTTCGCCAAGGAGGTTCTGAATCTCTGCCTGTCCAGTCCATGACCATGTCATTGGATCTCCGCTTTCTGACTTGACTACGATCTCTGTCAGTCGGTCGAGGGTCTCTCCATTTGCTGGAGAAGTCACAACAATAGCCTTTGCACCTAAATCACAAGTCCACTCCCCTACAAAGCAAGACTCACTTTCCAGACCGAAATCACCTTGTAGCTGATAGCCATCCATGTCTCGAGCAAAGATCTCGATGGTGAGCATAGTGTCGAGAGTCTTGATAAAATCATCATTGGAAAGGTCGAGAGTCCAAACGGTTTTGTCGTCGTTGGATGAGAGGCAGGATTGAGGATATACATTGTTGCCATTCTGGCCAAGAGGAGTGGCTGCCTTGTAGACGGTCACAGGTCCGGAGAATTCATAAGTGAATACTGCCTGCGATGGCTCGCTAATGGTGAGAGTCAATGGAGCCGGAGTGATGCTGAGGAGTTTAATGTCGGAATATTTGAAGCCCTCCACTTTTCCGGTGAAAGTATAATATTCACGAGCAACGATAGGAGTGTCAAATCCGTCGCCGGTGTGGTCATCTTCTCCGTTATAGAACACCAACTCTGCAGTGTAAGTGCGATCGTCTTGGAATTTGTAGGAGTTAGCCACTTCCCATTCGATGGGGGAGTTGTCGCCTAATTTGCGTTGTTTGTAGAAACTGCTGGAGTTTATATAAATATCGCCAGTCTTATTATCGGTGACAAAGAGTTTTGCCAGTCCGATTGCGTCATTGTGATTGGTATTGACAATGATCTTTTGGTCGCTCCAGAGGCTCTGAGGTTCAGACAAATCGGGAGAAATGGAAAGGATCTTGAAGTCGTCGAACATTCCTTTCGACAATTCAGAAAGTTCTACGGTGTAATAGAACTCTTTTGGTGTGCTCATCTCACCATCTGCATTGACGAGCAGACCTTCCGGGAAAACGAGGATATACTCTCCATTGCTTTTAAACTCGGAGAAATTGAAATTGTAGACGTATTGGTCCCATGTTGGGTCAGAGAAAGGAGAGAGCGTTCCCTTGATTTCATTCCCATCCTCATCAATCCAAACCGGCATGACATCTGTGGAAGCTAAACCAGAGAGATTAGTTGAGAATGTGAGAGTCTCCAGTTTATATTTCTCGGTGATTTCAGAGTTTTGATTAGGGACACTGATTGAAGGGTTCCACTCGAAAGCGGACGCACTTGCCAAGACAGAAGAAGTCAAGGTAACTGCAAGTAAATGTCTAATTTTCATAGGCTTTATTGTTAGATATAATGATAATTCTTACTTGACTACAACTTTTTTTCCGTTAGAGATATAGATGCCTTTGGCAGGAGCGGCTACTTTGCGGCCTGTGAGGTCGAAATATTCTTTCTCAGTATCCTCTACTTGAATTGTCTCAACAGCAGAAGTAGAAGACTTATATTTCACGATAATATCGGAGTTGTGGTTTAGACCATCGGCACACAAAAGCCCACCGAGGGTGACAACGATTTCCGAATTTGGATCAGCATCGATGGCCGGCACTGTGAGATTATATAGCATTGCATCGGCCACATCCTCAGTCACTGTCAAATCACTGTAAGGAACGGAAACTACTGCGGATGCTCCATCTTTGATAAAAGAGAAGTCGACGGAGTCAAAAATTATCTGCTTACCGTTCATCACCCATATCTCCATTGGTTCTCCTCCAGAGATTTCAGAACCGGCAAGCGGCATCCAGTCGGCAGCAATGCTATAGACTACGCTTTTGAGATTGTAGCTATATCCAAAGGAGTAAGGGCTTGAAGCATAGCCGGTAAGCACGTATTGTCCGTCTGCACTTTTGATTCCGGAGATTTTTAGACTTATATTGGGCTGTGCGGCAAGTCCAGGAATCATATCTTCAGGGAATCGAGTGACGCCTTGAAGATTGACTGATGCAGTTTTCCCATCGATTGTGACTTTAGGATTTTCAGTATACATTCCCATTTCAATATTGTCGCGGTCGCCATAAGAAAGTTCAGCGACGGGATGGCATGTTGGGTCGAGATTCTCGCTGAATGTCAAGCTTACTATTCCTTGGTCGCTTCCGGGGAGATAGTAGGTCAGAAAGTCGGATACTCCGCTTGTTGGGGTGCCGGTTTCCCAAACAAGTTCCGCCGGCTTTCCTGCCATCTTATATTTTAGGATGAGTTTTCCGACGCCATCGCCAAAATTAGGACGGTTGCTTGCGTCGTTGGCATCACGAATGCCTGTTAGAGTCAGTGTGAGTTCATCTCCCTCCTGGATCTTTCCTTGGCGATACCATTGGAGGAGAGTGTTAAACCAATTTATAGTAATATAAGAATTAGAGACTTGTGGAGTCATTTCAACGCTCATGTCGTTGATGCTCATGGTGCATTTGGTGTATTTGACAGGCACGCTGAAAGCTATAGTCGCGCTATAGTTAGTGCTAATAGAGAGTGGTATGGCGTCGACGGATGGATAGACGGATGAGAGAGTGATTTCTTCATTGTCAACTGAGAATCGGAATGTGCCACCGTCGAGAGGAAATCCGGCATAGAAATATACAGTTTTTCCTTCAGTCACACTATAAGTGCGTACTTTTTCTCCATTCGGACCGTAGAAACTGTTGGAAGACACCATGGCGTTTACATGCTCCTCTTCTTCATACGGAGTGAGGACTTCGCCTGTTGAGTAGCAGCGCATTACTCCGGATTTAGTGGGAGTGTAGTAGCCCATTACAGGCTCCATCGCCTTGTATTCATATGGAGTCTCCGGCTGCATTTCACCAAAATCGGTTGTGGATGCAGCGTTGGCTGCGCCAGCTGCACATAGCGCATAGCAAGCAAGTAGATATTTTATTTTCATATTGTTTCTTTATTAGGAGTTTAAATGAACTTGGAATATTTTACAAAAGTATAAAAATTATTTTGATTTTTGAAGATTATCAATGTTAAAAATAAATAAAAAGGGAAGGCCGCAGCAGCGAACTTCCCTTTCATAAAATAAGCAGATATGTTTTATTATTTTATGGGGCTAAATTATTCACAATTCGCAATTCATAAATTGGCACATTCAATTATGCATTATGAATTATGCATTGAATTAGAGGCGAGCCTTTTCGCGTTCTATATAAGAATCAATTGAGATGCCATTGCCAAGAGAGAACTCTGGATAGTCATTCTTGATTGTCTCATAGCATTTCAGGGCATCGCCATATTTCTTCTGCTCGTCGAATACCACTGCTTGCTTGAGAAGGGCACGGGGTGCAATCTGTGGATTGCCTTTCCCTTTCTTTTCTGCAGTCTTGAATGCGGAGATGGCATCGTCATATTTTTTTAGGTTGACATAGCAGTCTCCAAGCAAAATCTCTGCATTTGCATCGAGCACCTTGTCGCTTGAGCTGAATTTCTTCAGATATTTGGCTGCTTCTTCATATTTCCCGGTGCTGTAGAGTGTCTCTGCTGCGCTCAAGGCTGCCAGTTTGCCGGCTGCTGTGCTGCCGTATTCATCTGCCACCTTTTTATATTGAGCTGCGCTCACAGAGTCGCTCATTGAATTAAGTTCCACCTTGTTGTAGGCTTCCATCGCCTTATTGTTGGTTGGCACTTTGTAGAGATAAAGCCATGCGAATGTGAGGCATGCCACTACTAAGATTGCTCCCATGGCAATTCCCATTGCCTTTTTGTTTGTCTCTATGTTTCTTCCGAGATTAGTCAGCCTATTATTGATGTTTTCGAGCTGATCGGGCTGCTCGGGTGTCTGGTTGCTTGATGCCATTATTTTATTTTGTTTCTTTATTTCTGTTAATTATCAGCACTTTAGATGATTTGCATCCGTGCCTTGTCCAACTGAAGTGCAAAGTTAGTGATTTTTTTTCTCCTATGCAAATAAAAATGGAATAAAAATATATATTTATTTTAATTAACTCAACTTTCGCAAACTCTTAAAATCTCACGCAAAGGGCGCAAAGGGGCAGAGGGTCCATGCTTTTGGAAAGCTTCGCGACTCTGTTTTTGCAAGAACACAAAGGCTTTCGGGCTGCTCCGCACGCCCGGAGAACGCAGAGAATAAGCGCAGTTCCTGCGCTAAGAGATTGCGAATCAAGATGTAAATGGAATCTCCGGGAGCTGCAAACGCGTTTGTGAAGTGACTGTTGTAGCTGACAGTGAATGTATGCGGAAAGGAGAGTGGAATTTTTTTAACGAATAACCCATCTTCTCCTAACTCACATATTTCTCTGACTCTTTTTAATACCGAATCCACTGTATTTTAGTCCATTGATCCTATTTTACGAATTCTGATAGGTACATGTCAAGCATTCCTTTGCCGTAACCGTTGGTTATGCCAATCAGTGTGCGGTCCGGACCGAATAGAAAAAATGTTGGATAACTATTGATATTATACATTAGGCACACTTCCCCTTTTGAACCGCCATTAAACAAAGAGGGCCATGTGATATTATCCCGTTTTACCATCTTTTGCCAATCATCCTCATTGTCGTCACTTGAAAAATTCACGAAAGCAACCTTATCTGCATATTTCTCCTTTATCTCATGTATCTCTTTTGCGGCAGCCTTACACGGTCCGCAATATAGTTGGGAGAAATCAAGCAAAATATAAGGCTCTTTTAATTCCATCAGATTAAACTGATTGCCATTTTGATCTTTGGCAATGATATTGAAGTCCTTTAGGCTATCGCCTTTTTCAATGCTCCTAACATCTAAATATCGTTTGATAGTCTGACCGTAACTGCTGTTTCGTTGTTCGGGAAGCAACTGATCATAGAGCTTTCTTAGATCATCCTTCGGAATTTCCATCATATAATAGCTTTCCATCATAGCTAAGGTATGCCATGAATTAGGGTGATTCAGATAGAACTCTTTTTCAAGAGATGCAACTTTCTCACTCTGTTCACGATATTCTTTCCGCTCTTCATCGTTCATCGAACCATATTTCCCTCCTTTTTCTTTAAGTTCATACATGAGAGCTCCGATTTCATGGTTATAACTCATGATATCCTCACTCCAGGGAGCACCATCATAACGAAGGGCTTCCTTTTTGATGTCAGCTTTATCGCCTGATACCTGTTCTGAATGTCCATTCTGAACAAAGATTGATATGACTCCATAGTCGGAGAATGCGTAAGCCCTGACAGGGTCTTTCGCTTTGCTTACGTCGTGAAGTTCAGCCTTTCCGTTGACAACATAAATTGTGTCAAATCTTGCATCCGTGAAATTTTCACCATCATGAATACGCACCTCAAATCTTGTGGAATCGGGAAGCCCTGAAATTTCAAATCGGGTTGTGAAACCCTTATCTTGCGCAATACAAACTTCACAAAGCACAAAGATGGTAATTATACTGAGTAAACTCTTCATAAGTTGGTTATTGTTTTGGTTTATTGTATGTTTCTATAATGGTAAAACAGGTAAGCTGCTTTAGTCGTAAATGGAATATTGTGGAATGTTGGCCCTCCCGCTTGGATCCCAGACTTGGGTTTCTGCTAAGAAGTCTGTGCTTGCAAAATTAAATAATATTTTCTATTCTACAAAATTTGCTTACATTTATCACATTTCTTCATCGTAGTTGGCACTCTCCGCTTGGGTCATGAACCGTCAACCAAAGTTTTTTTGGCTATATGCTGAAAAATGCGTAATTTTGCG
>CAZCZX010000117.1:0-8581 GCA_964503095.1 uncultured Sangeribacter sp. | reverse complement strand
TTTATTTAGCCACAAAATTACGTTAAAATTATGAACTTAACAAGAAAACTCAATAAAAATATACGTTATTGGGATGATTCCGTTGGAATGCCCCATGCTTCGCACTTCAAAATCAACTTTTAGAAATAGTTAATTGTTGCAAAGAAATTTTGACTTTTAATGAATTGTTAGTATTTTTGTGGAAAATTTTTCAAAAAGTGGCAAATTTAATCCTAAAACAATCTTTTTTCATTCGCTTTAATCGCCTCCTGCATATTTTATCAGGGGTTGCAATATTATCTTGCTTTTTTGTAGGCTATGCTTCTGCCGCCAGAACGTCAGAATTGCTCATTAAGGAGTGTAATGAGTTATTGGATTCTGCTAACAACAATCCTACTAAAACGCTTGAGCGTCTGACAGAAATTTATTCTGAAGGCTTGGAAATAAAGGATGATCAGGTTGTGTCTAATGTTTTGTCAGCCTATGCCTGGTGTATGTTTCTAAAAGGAGACTATTCCCAGGCAGCGAGCTATGCTTTCAGCGCACTCGACTATTGTCCGGAAGATAAGATTCTTTTAGAGGCTAATATAAAAAACATGATTGGTATCACTTATAGTGAACTTGGAGAATACAAAGAAGCCACTAAAATGCTCTTGGATGCTCTTGATATTTACAGAAAGGGAGGAAAAGAGGAGTTGGAATATATGGCATGCCTGAACCTTTCTGCGGCATATGGAGCAGCCGGACAGATGAGCAAGGCAAGGGAATATGGACAGTTTGCTCTCAATATGTCGAGAAAATACAAAAATAAGGAGAATGAAGGCAGAATGCTTAATAATCTATATTACACAGTCAATGACCCGTCTGAGGGAATTGCTTATCTTGACTCTGCAATTTCAATTGCATCGGAAATTGACGACCTGCATCTGATGGCAGAATGTCTTGCCAACAAAGGAGATGCTTCTTTCAAACTTGGGAGATATGATGAAGCGGAAAGGTTTCTCGACGAGGGGAGTGACTATGCCGCGAAAGCAAATGCCCAAAGTATAATAGCCTCCATACTTCTGACAAAGGTGAAGATATATAAAGCCAAGGGAGACTATGCAATGGCAATCACTGCATTTGAACGCTATTTTGATGAAGTCTCACGCCAAAAAGAGGAGGATGCGCTAAGAAATGTCCATAATCTCGCACTCAACGAAAGAATGATGAAATTGAGGAATGAAAACATTCAGCGCACCATAGAGACTGAAAGAATGCGCACCAATACCATCATTCTGATTGTCACCATCATAGTCGTAGTGGGATTCTTAGTGGCAGCCATCATATATCATAATAACCGCAAAAAGAGAGATGAATACAAACTTCTTGAGATTTCAAAGGATCTGGATGCGAAAATCTATGAACTTGAATATCTGAGGCTGTTCCTGTCGAGCAGGATAGGACTACTCGACAAAATTCGCGAAATGATTAAAGATGCTTACAAGATGCAGGATTGTCCTCCGACAGTCACAGCGCAACTTAAAAAAATAATAGCTTTCGTTTCGCAATTTGATGTTAAGGAGGTCAAAAACAGTATGCTTGATGAGGACACTCAGCAATTCCAGGAGCGACTGAAAGAGCAATATCCGGGCGTCACCAAGACTTTGTCGACCCTGGCAGTATATATTAGAGCCGGACTCCCCAACAAGACTATATCACTTTTGACCGGGCAGCAGTTGAAGACACTGGAGATGAGTCGTTCCCGTTTACGCAAGGCATTGGAAGTGGACGGCGCCACCGATCTCAAAACATTTCTGCGACAAATATGATTGTAGGGTCTAATTTAGTGTTTATATATCTATATGACAAGAATATAAAAATATTTTTGTTGGGGTGATTTAAGATCTTTTTTATATTTTTTAGGGTGTCAAATACCCGTGATTTTTTGTCTTTAAGACTATGCTTCTATAACTTTGTCAATTCTTCGGAATATAAACTAATCAAATATATTTATGAGAAAATTTCTACAGACATTAACAACAATTTTTCTTGGAGTTCTCCTTTGCTTTCCATCTTATGGCAGGGCAGAGGTGTCTAAGATTTATGGTGATATGATTGCCAGCGACGAATGGAGTGGCTGGGATTCATACCCCGGTATTTATTCGGTATCGGCGCAACAGCCTCTTCAGGCTGTTGAGGAATTCAGCAACTACAATGTGCCGGATGCCAACGGAGGAGCATTTCTTGCCGGAGACATCTACTACATGATAAGTTATTACGGTAGTGGCGACAGAATGACAGTCAATCTTGATATGTTTGACATTTCAACCTGGGACTCGAAGGGTAGTTATTATAGTAGTTCTGAGATGGTTGCCAACGACATTACTTATGACGCGACATCTCAAATTGCTTATTTTGCTTGTTCACTTGGCGGACACCCTGTGCTTAAGCGTTGGAATCTTGATCTGTCGGCCGACCTTGAGAAAGTAGGCGACTTGGCAACAGAATTGCTCACTATTTCATGCGATAATAAAGGGAATCTTTATGGAATAGGCGTGGATTGCGTGTTGTATTCTATCGATAAGCAGTCTGCCTCAATGACGGCTATTGGCAATACAGGAATCAATGCTGCGGGACTTCAAAGCGCCACGTTTGATCTTAAGACCGGTGTGCTTTATTGGGCAGCACTTCACTCTGATAATTCCACAGCATTATATTCAGTAGATACAGTAACGGGTATTGCTACGAAGATAGGAGATTTTCCACACAACGAACAATTAGTTGGCCTTTACATTCCGGCCCCGGCAGCTGATGATAATGCTCCGGCAGCCCTTTCTGATTTCAAGGTGACATTTGAATCTCCATCCACATCTGGAAACGTATCTTTCCGTCTTCCTACGCTTTCCTTTGGGGGGAATGCTTTAACCGGAGATGTGGAATATATTATTAATGTAGATGGACAAAAATATTGTTCCGGCAAGGCTGCTGCAGGGTCTTTGGTATCAGAAGAGGTTGTGGTTGACAATGGCAATCATATCTTCACGGCATCTGCTTATAATGAGGCTGGATTTGGACCCAGTTCTAAATATGAGATCTATGTTGGGTGTGCTACTCCAGGGGCTGTAGAGAATCTTATAGTGACTATACAAGATGCTCCAAACAAAGTGAAAATTTCATGGAGCGTGCCTTCATATTGGGATCCATATGATGGATACAAAGATTTGGAGAATCTGACTTATACCGTAGTGCGTAAGCCAGACAATGTCGCAGTGGCTGATCACATAACTGAAACTTTTGTAGACGACATAATTGACTATACTGGAGAACTTACGCCGTTCTATTATGAAGTGACTCCACACGTTGCGAACTTGTCAGGCCTATCTGAAAGATCCCAGAATGTGGTTGTCGGCAATCCGAAGACACCTCCATTTAAAACAGAGTTCTCTTCAAAAGAAATTCAATTATGCACCATTATAGATGCTAATTCCGATCGTAGCAAATGGGGCGAGGACTTCTTTACAAATGCGGCTTGCATTGGCGGCAGATGGGACGGAGCCTCCGACGACTGGTTGATTATGCCTCCGGTTGCTCTTAAAGCTGGTGCGCTCTACAGAGTGCAGATGAACGTATCCAGTGGACAATATGGCGTAAGCCAATGGTCGTTCAATATGGGTGAACTCCCTACAGTAGACTCAATGACCACCGTGTTGCTTCCGACTTCTCCTTCCTCCGTAAGTTTTGATAAGGAAGTAAAAGTTGAGAAGGATGGAGTTTACTATTTTGGAATTCATTGCACTGGCGCTGCCGGCAGTGATATGTATGCCATGTCGTTTGAAATTTCCGGCGAAATGGTGTCCGAATGCCCTGAGGCTCCTGAAATCATATCAGTAAAAGGTGCAGAAAAGGGTGAACTTTCAGCGGTAATGACAGTTTGTGCTCCAGAAGCCACTTTGATGGGCAATCGCCTAAGCGAAATCACAGCCCTTAATATCTATCATGGTCAGGATCTTGTAAAGACAGTCACTGATGTCGAACCTGGAGAGGAATATACCATCACCGGAATTCCTGCAAATCAAGGATGGAATGATTTTGCCGTTTCTGCTGTCAATGGCGATGGAGAGGGAAGAAAAGCAGAGGTTAAGGATATCTATGTAGGTATTGACTGGCCATCCAATATTCCAGAGATAAATTTCTCAGAAAACGCCGATGGTTATCCGGTAATAAGTTGGCCTCGTGCTGAAGAAACCGGTTTGATGGGTTATTATGTCAATCCGGATGAGGTCTCCTATATTATCTATCGTGTCTTAGATGGCAATTACGATGTGATAGAAAGTGATTTCAAAGGCACAGAGTTTGTTGACACCTCAATAGATAAGGATATGAAGCAATGTCTTCTCTCTTATTGGGTATATCCGGTCACTATAGCAGGAGAAGGAAATGGCATAGCAAGCAATCAGGTGGCTTTTGGAAAGCCCTATGAGTGTCCATGGACTGAGACCTTCTATGATGGATCGTCTGATTGCTATCCATGGTATTACACAACAGATAATGCCGATAACACCGGGTGGATGATGGTTCCTAATTCTATGCCTGAAGTGGCTACTCTTCCAAATTTTGATGGCAGCGAAGCGTTTATGGCATTCATTGGCGGCCAAGTGAAAAGTTCGGCGACCCTTTATTCTCCTCTTTTCACTGTCAAGAACTCTAAAAAGCCTATTCTTGATCTGTATTATTACAATGCACCCGGATGGAATGACCTGGATGTAAGCGTTGGCGGAACTAAGATTTTGACTATGTCTTATGATTCGTCTTACCCAATTGAGTGGCAACGCTACAAGGTTTCGCTTAGCGATTTTAAGAATCTTGATAAAATACAGCTGGCTATCACCGGAGAAAAGGATGATGAGGACTTTACAAATGCGTTCATTGACTACATCCGCGTGCGTGAAGAATTTGCTAACGATCTAAATGTGTTTGACTTGTCGGCTCCCGAAAATGTTTCTTTAGGAGACGCCTATAAGGTGGTAGCCAAGGTCAGAAACGATGGCGAGAACACTTCGAATGGAGGAACTTTTGTATTGTATCGTAATGGCTACGAAATATACTCTCAATCTATTTCCGACCTTAAACCAGCTCAGACTTTGGAATTCAGTATAGATGAGATTCCTTCTGTAGCATTTGGCGAGAAGGTGGAATACATTGCCGAAGTGAAATATGACCTTGACGAAAATGATGACAACAACAAGACCGCGGCTGCATATTCATCCATGGCAATGCCTCGCTATCCGGCACCTGTCAATCTGACGGCAGTTTCAGAAAACGGACAGATACATCTTGAGTGGAATGCTCCTACAGAAACAGAGATGACTCCGGATCCAATTTTGGAAGACTTCGAAAGCTACGAGACTTTCGCTATGTCGGCCGGCAATTGGACTATGTATGATGCCGATAATGAGGTCACTAACGTGATTGGAGATCCGGAGTCTTGGTATGACAATCTTGATTATCCCAATGCTGGCGAACCCATGGCATTCCAAGTTATGGATTTCAATAAGGCAGGCGTTGATATTGAGGTTTATACCTGGTATGCTCCTCACAGTGGAAACCAGATGCTTATTTCACCAAGTCCGGCAGAATTTGGCGTGGGAGGCGACGACTGGCTTATCTCTCCACTCCTTTATCCTGGAGGTCAGCATATAAGCGCGTATGTGTCTTCACTTTTAACTTTCTCCGATGTGAAATATGAAATTCTGTATTCTACCACAGACAATTCTCCTGAAAACTTTATCCAACTTGTGGCTCCTACATCGGCCCCAATGGAATGGACAAAAGTGGAATTTGATGTTCCTGCAGATGCAAAATATTTCGCAATCCGCAGCCTGAGTCAATACACTACCACAGGATTGATGATTGATGATATTTCATATATCCCGGCTACGCTGAGTCCTATTTCTCTTGAAATTGTTGGATATAATGTATATCGAGATCAAATTTGTGTCAACAAGGAGTTGGTAAAGGATACTTCTTTCAATGATCAGGATGCCTCAAAAGGAGATCATGACTATAATGTCACTTGTGTTTACAAAGTAGGAGAATCCGGACCATCTGAACGAGTAAGCATATTTGTAGAGTCAGGTGTGGGAGTTATCGGCAATAATAGTGCTTCTGTATTTGCCGGCGAAAGCAGGATTCATGTGAATGGAGCAGAAGGACTCCTTATCACTGTCTCAGACACCAATGGCAGAATTATCTATACTGGCGTTCCTTCCGACAACATTTCAATATCTGTGACTCCCGGCATTTATATTGTCAATATTGCTGGAAATTCCACCAAGATTCTTGTGAAATGAACCGATTGAATTTATCATTAACTTTCCTTGCGACGCTCTTTACAGCGTCGCAAGGTTTCGCTATTCGTACGCAGATACATGAGGGTTTCTCTGAGGGACTGCCACGTGATTTCATATTTGTAGACAATGATCAAAACACACCCTCCTCTTCGATGAAGAAACTCGGTTTTGATGTCGGAGTGCCATGGGTATGTTTTTGGATTGAAGATGAAGATAATTATGTCGCATGCAGCACATCCTGGTATAAGCCGTCTGGGAAAAGCGACGATTGGATGATTCTTCCTCCCATCTTAGTGGATCAAGGAGCCACCCTACAATGGAGGGGTATGGCATCCGACTCCAAAAACCGCGATGGATACGCAGTATATGTTTCCTCTGAAGGAACTGAAATTGAAAAATTCGACATTGAAAACCCTCTTTTCGTAATTAGCGAGGAGGAAACGGAGTGGGCCTCCCACAATGTTGATCTTTCGGCTTTCGTAGGTAAGGAAATCAGCATAGCGTTTGTCAACAATAGCGACAACAAATCAAGGCTTTTTATCGACGATATCTATGCAGGCTCTCCTCTTCAGCTGGATATTCAATTTGATATGCCAGTTATGGTAGGTCCTGAAGATCCTGTGAAAGTCAAGGGCACGTTGATACGAGAATTGGATACTCCTATTCAAGGAATTAATTTGATCTGCGAATGGGATGATGGTGTCTCTCAGACAATTCAAATTGAAGGATCATTGTCGAATGATTCCCCTTTGACTTTTGAATTCCCCGACTCTCGCTTGCTCCAGCTTGATGAGAATATGGAATTTAAAGTTACTGCTTCTACTGATGGCATTAGCGTAGAGCGTGATTTCAGGGTGTTCTCTTCATTCCGTCCTTCTGTAGTTGAAGAATTTACTGGCACATGGTGTAGTTTTTGCGTGCGTGGTATTGTGGCTTTGGAGGAAATGCAACGTAAGTGTGGAAAGAATGCCATAGCCCTTGCTGTGCATATTGATGATGTGATGGCGATTCCGGAATATCAGTCGCATGTGGCTGAATACTTATCGTCAAATGCCTTGCCAAATTGCATAGTCAATAGGAAAATAGAGGGAGATCCCAGCGAATGGGAATCACTGATGCAGCGGGCTTCTGATGACAATGTGGCATGCGCATTGTCTGCTGAAATAGTTGTCGACTTAGACACTGAGAAGATTAAAGTCAATACTGTCTCAGCGTTCCCTTCCCGTATTCCTGATGCTGACTATTCTTTGACATATATATTAAAAGAAAACAATGTATATCATCCTGAAGATTTTAGATATTCTCAGAAAAATGCTTATTCTGGAGGTGCGCGCGGACCTATGGGCGGTTTTGAGGATATGCCTTCCGTCATACTTGCAGATCAAATGTGGTATCAGGATGTAGTCATTGGAGTTAGCCAGTCTCCGATGGGCATTACGGGAAGTGTTCCGCATGTGTTGGAAGCCGCTTTGCCTTATTATCATTCGTATGCGATGGATTTTCCGGAGAATATGGGGAATATAGATGAGACTTCTCTTGTGATACTGATGATTGACAATCGTACCCGAGAGATCGTGAATGCTCGAGAATACGAACTTAGGGATTTTACGATTGGGAGTGGCATTGATATGATAGATAGAGAAGAGGCTTATTCTGATGCCCCGGTGGAGGTTTATCGTATTGATGGTTCCTTTGTTGGAGAATTTGCCAACAGGAATATCATTTCAAGCGGGAATATTCCGGCTGGAATTTACTTGATACGCATCGGTGGCAAATCTGAAAAAATCGTTTTGCGGTAATAAAACGAAGAATTTCATTCAGATAGATAGTGTTTCATCTTCATAGCCCGGAGTGCTAAAAACCTTGTGAACCCTCGGTGAAAACCGGGGGTTTACACACTTTCTCTTCCAACTGCTCCGCTTCTCGTGAGAGAAGCGCGCTTTGGGTGAGTTTTTTTGAGGTTGGAACTTGTGTGCTTTTTAGGCTCGGAACTACTTCGTCGCTCCTAACTGGCTTTATGGTGAGCATATTGTATTTGGTTTGAAGACGCAGAAGTGGCTCTGAATCGATTCCCAATACAGCTTCAAAAAGCAAAGCCGTTTTCTCCGTCAGTGGTCGATGTCCATTTAATATCTCATTCAAGACAGTATATCTAATCCCCATCTCTTCAGCCAACTTTCGCTGTGAGATACCACGAAATTCCAACTCATCCTTCAAAATAGCTCCCGGATGCGTCGGAACAGCCGGTGTCATATTATTAGCGATCATAT
>CAZCZX010000116.1:0-8589 GCA_964503095.1 uncultured Sangeribacter sp. | reverse complement strand
AAGCAATGGATATGATGCAGACAGCCAACCTTCTTGACATGAACACCCGCATTTCTGGCGTGACAAACAACTATGAGGCAACTGCAAATTCAGATGTTGTAGTGATAACTTCCGGAATTCCACGTAAGCCAGGCATGACCCGTGAGGAACTCATCGGCGTAAATGCAGGTATCGTAAAGCAGGTGACAGAAAGCGTCTTGAAGCACAGCCCCAATGCAGTGATCGTATGCGTATCTAATCCTATGGACACAATGACTTACCTTATCCACAAGGTATCAGGACTTCCTAAAAACCGTATCATCGGCATGGGTGGTGCACTCGACAGCAGCCGCTTCAAATATTATCTAAGCAAAGCCCTCGGTGCTAATCCTAACGAAGTAGAAGGATTTGTAATTGGAGGACACGGTGACACTACAATGATCCCTATGCGTCGCTATGCAACTCTCCGTGGCATTCCATGCGAGACACTTCTCGACAAGGAAACAATGGATAAGGTTGTTGCTGACACAATGGTAGGCGGTGCAACACTCACTAAACTTCTCGGCACAAGCGCATGGTATGCTCCAGGCGCAGCAACAGCAGAAGTAGTAGAGGCAGTGATCCACGATCAGGATGCCATCATCCCATGCTCTGCTCTTCTCGACGGAGAATATGGCGAAAAGGATCTTTGCATTGGTGTTCCATGCGTACTTGGCAAGGGTGGCATCAAGAAGATCATCGAAATCGACCTCAATGCAGAAGAAAAAGAACTCTTTGCTAAGAGCGCAGCTGCAGTGCACAAAACTAATGAAGCACTTCCTTGCTAATTTTTATTTAATGCATAATGCTGAATGCATAATGCATAATTGAAAATAAAAAACTCCATCGGAATTTTCCGGTGGAGTTCTTTTATATCGGGATTAAAGTTTTTCTTAGAAGAGGGCGGAATAGGCAATGTATTCGCCTATGAGAGAAATGATGAAGAGGATGCCAAATACGAGGGCTATATTAGCGAGAAGTTTACCGGAATGAGGTATCATCTTTCCTATGAGAATTGACATTATATAGGTGAAGACGGTCATGAATAGGGCAAAACAGTCGGTGAACGCCCACCATCCGAGTTGCTTACGGAAACTGAATGTCACTCCAATATATATAATCGACACTATTAGTGCCACTAATGCCAAAATAATTTTTTTAGTAGTATTCATCATCTATAGAGTTTTACGGCATGCGCTCCCCCATCCTTGTCGATCACTAACGCTATATAGAATCCGTTTGGATGAGCAGCCAAATCAATATGAGCCGTATTAGTATTACGGAATTTCTTATTCTCAACCATCATACCAGTGACATCATAGACAATTACTCGCTGAATATCCATTGGCAATGAAAGGGCAAAATGACCGGCTATGTTAGAAGTTACAATTGGATTTTCAGGAAGGGATAAGGATGGGGAATCAGAAGGAGCAAAAGCCCACTCCACAGGGGCTGAAGTTTCAAAATCAAACTCCGTGGCTTCTCGGCGCACCATCCAAAAGGCCTCCTTATCATCAAAAGAAACGGCATAATAGTCTTCATTTTCAGGATTTTTCAGCATATCAAACACCACCTCGGGATAAGATGCCCATTGATCAATAGCATCAGAAGGAATTCGACTGTCATAGCGAATCATCTCTATATCTCTTGAAAAATCAGAAAGAATCGAACGTACCATTGGAGTCATCTTATCCTTATTGAAATTTTCTTTGAGAGAGTAAGCCAAAATTGGAAAGGCCTTGTTTTCAGCAGAGACAACTACAAATCCACCGGAGGGTGAGTTGAAAACGTAGAAAGGGGTAAAGAGACGTTGAGTGGTGAGATCCTTGCCGTTATAGACATATACCACAGGAGGAGTCACGTAGTTTTTAGACTCATTAAAGAATTTCTGTGCCATAGCCTTAGCCTCCTTCTGGCTTATGGTCTCAGCATGCAAGAAATGGCTGTCTGCAAGCACTATGCCGCAGACAGCCACTGCAAGTAATATTTTCTTTAATCTTCCCATACTTATATAACGCTTTAATGCGAAAGATAGTGCATGGGAAGGTATTATTCTTCTGCTGCGATAACTTCGGAAGCATCAACTTCGGCATTGTCTGCCTGGATGTTGGGAAGTTCGAGGCCAAGATGCTGCTTTTTGTCGATTATCTTAAGCCAGATACCAATAAGCAATGCTGCGACACCCAGGCATGCGAGCATCACGAGCGGCCAAGTGTAATCGTAACTAACGGCTGCTTGGGCTTCTGTCAGAGTGCCGTTGGCAAGACCTTCAGTTATTTGCGGATTTGTATTGTCGAGTACTTTACCAATTAGCAATGGGAAGAGCCATAGACCAATGTTCTGAATCCAGAAAATAAGAGCGTATGCCGAACCGATTATCTTTGCGTCTACGAGTTTTGGAACTGAAGGCCAAAGAGAAGCCGGAACAAGAGAGAAGGAAGCTCCCAATACGAGGATTGTCAGATAAGCCACTACTACTCCACCGAGATCATTACCTTTGAACAACGGCAGAATAAATGCGAAGGTAAGGTGACAAATGATCAGAAGCAACGCTCCGAACACAAGCATTGTGGCAGCCTTACCTTTATGATCGACATATTTGCCAAGAATTGGAGTGATACCAACAGCCAGCAGTGGGAATACTGCGAAAATAGAAGCTGCGCTTTGGCACATGTATCCCATCCAGCAATATACGAGCAATGCCACCACTGCAAGCACAAGCATGCCTGTCTTCATGCTTTTCTTGGAAGAGAAGTTGCTGACAAATGCAGCAGCAGCGGCAATAAGCATCACGATATATTGCACTACTGTCTCAGCATCAGAAGCCCAGAAACTATTGGGATCAGGCTCTACGAATGTGAGATTACACTGAAGCATATTGACTGCATACTTCTGGAATGGGAAGATGGCAGAATAATACAACACACAGAGGAAGGCAACAAGCCAGAAACCGCTGCTGCGAAGAATCTGACCGAGGTCGCTGATACGGAACGGATCATCCTTTTCCTCTTCTGCATGAGTCTGGGAATCAAGTTTACGGTCCATAAAGAAGTAGACAATAAACATGATGAGTGCAATCATGAGGAGCACAACGCCGAATGCAACGGAATTGCTAACCTTTGGAGTGCCACCCATATAAGCGAAGAGCGGGGAGAAGATCATACATGTTGCCACACCAAGACGCGCGAGTGCCATTTCAGAACCCATGGCAAGCGCCATCTCACGACCTTTGAACCACTTAACGATGCCACGGCTGACAGTGATACCTGCCATCTCTACACCGCAACCAAAGATCATGAAACCGATAGCGGAGAATTTGGCAGAGGCAGGCATTCCTTCATAGAAAGGTGACACGCCGAGTTCGTCGAAGATAGGAATATAATTGAGATGATCAGTAAACCACACTTCGAGAGAACTATTTGCAAACATGTCGGTGACGGCATACCAGTTGATAGTGGCGCCAACAAGCATCACAACTCCTGATAGAAGGGCAGTGAAACGCACGCCCATCTTGTCAAGGATGATTCCGGCAAAGATAAGGAAGAAGATGAAAACATTAAGAAATGTCTCACTTCCCTGCATTGTTCCGAAAGCAGTATTGTCCCAACCAAGCTGGCTTTGCACCAGATTCTTGATTGGCGACATTACATCCATGAAGATGTAGCTGCAGAACATAGCCATGGCCAGGAGGAGCAAAGCTGTCCACCTGGCCCAGGCCTTATCGTTTAAATATTGGGTATTTGCCATGATCAGATTTCCTTATCGTGCTCAAGGAGAAGAGTCATTGAAGGACGGTCGCACACTTCCGCAGGGCCGAAGTACTGGATCGGGCCAGGATACTGATAAAGAGTGTTGAGCATGAGAGTCTCACGCATGGAAGCAAACTTCATATATGGTTTGCCCTTCAAGTCTACGAGAGCCTTTTGGATCACCGGCTTCATGTGACCGTGGCGTTTTTCCATGTTCATCATCATAGTGATTGGAATTCCACCTGCAATCCAGTTTTCCGGTTTGTCAGTAAGGTTGCGAACTGAACTCATGTAGCCAGTCACGCCGCTGTTGATGAGCATTGCAGCATTGTAGCCGAGAGCATAGCAGTAGTCTGCATCGAAGTTGGTAGGGTCTGCGCAACGGCCTTCATAGCCAAAGAAGTGGTGCTGAGTAGCATATTTGCCGTGATATTGGCCATCCTTCTTAAGTTCTGCAAGACGCTTGCCTACCATATCAGCGAGGAGTTCCTCTGTATCGATGAGAGAAACCTGAACATTGCCGTGGCTGTCGCGGTCAAGGCTAAGCTGGAGGGCGATGCTCTTAGGAAGTGAGAGGAAAAGTTCTGCTTCGGCCGGCTGGAGATATTTTGCGATAGCTGTAAGTTTCTCCTCATCCCTTAGAGGCTCGAATTCCTCAGCATGCTCAGCAAGAATATCATTGAGCTGGGCGATAAGGAGTTTCATAGAAGGAATAAACTCGATAAGACCTTCCGGAACGAGAACGGTACCGAAGTTCCAACCCATCTTAGCACGCTCTACTATCATGTAGCAAAGTTGATTTACGATATTATCGAGAGTCATGCGCTTAGCCTGCACTTCTTCTGAGATAAGGCAATAGTTAGGCTGGCATTCGAGAGCACATTCAAGTGCAATATGGCTTGCCGAGCGACCCATAAGTTTGATGAAATGGTAATATTTCTTAGCTGAGTTACAGTCGCGCTGAATGTTACCTATCACCTCAGAATATACCTTACAAGCGGTGTCGAAACCGAAAGAAGTCTCTATCCACTTGTTCTTAAGGTCACCGTCGATAGTCTTAGGCACTCCAATCACCTGAACACCGGCACCGTTAGCCTTATAGTATTCAGCGAGCACGCAAGCATTAGTGTTGGAGTCGTCGCCACCAATGATGACGAGAGCCTTGATGTTTAGCTCCTTAAGAATCTTAAGACCTGCATCAAACTGTTCAGGACTTTCCAGTTTAGTACGTCCGGAGCCGATGATATCAAAACCGCCAGTGTTGCGATAATCTTTGAGGAAACCTTCAGTAATTTCCATATATTGATGATCGACGAAACCGGAAGGACCCATTAGGAAGCCATAAAGGCGACATTCCTTGTTGAGCTTCTTAAGAGCGTCGAAAATACCGCTCACCACATTGTGTCCGCCAGGTGCCTGACCTCCTGAAAGGATAATTCCCACATTGAATGGCTCCTCTACACGTTCCGGATTATCTTGAGACACAAACTCCACGATAGGGAGACCGTATGTGTTAGGGAAAAGTTTCTTGATTTCTTCTTGATCAGCAACTGATTGAGTAGGTTCACCTACTTTCAGTTTCACTGCACCTTTGAGTGCATTTGGAAGTTTTGGCTGGTATTCAGCACGAACTCTCTGAAGTGGACTTTTTTTCATAATGAAATAGAATCTAAAAAAATTTCTTTTGAGTTGCAAAATTAATGAATAAAATCAACTAATGCAAAAAAAAACGACACCAAGAGTAATAATAATCATAAAAAAAGTAATTTTTATAAAAAACGCAACCATATGCCTCAAAAAATTTTTAACATTGGAAAAAATTTATTATATTTGCACCTTGAATAAATACAATACAATTTCAGAATTAAATCAACTTAATAATACATGAAGCCGATTGAGAAAGCATTAAGAAACGTTGTCACACTTGCTCTTTCACTATTTAGCCTGTCAGCAACCGCAGGAATAGCCGTACTTGATATCTGCGAGCGCAATTATGAATTAGAAAATTCAGGCGACTACTCGCGGCAGGTGTACTCTGCAAGTTACATGTGTGACATCGCAGGATATGATTATCTCGTCACCAAGGACCTTGAAGAGGCAATGTCGGAAGACGTGATTCTTCTTGCTAATGTGATGACCACTACATCATTCACAAAAGAAGAATTCGGAATCATTTCAGATTGGATCAAAGAAGGAGGTGTGTTTGTGGCTCCAGCAATAAAGAGCATACCTTCGAGCGCATCTGATGCAGTGTCAGAGATATTTGGAATCGATGCCAAAGGAAAATTCACAAAGAGCAATGACCGCACAATAATAAAGTGGAATTCTGCATATTACGGAGACCGTGAACTTGAATATATTGATGAAGATCACGAGCGAGAGACTTCCATAGGAGGAGTCAAGAGTTTCACATTCACTCCTACCACATGCGAGGTTCTTGCCAACTTCAGCGACGGGAGTGCTGCCGTAGCAAGAAATGTACTTGGCAAAGGAACAGCCTACCTTTCCGGCATTGCATGGAGAGACGTCGTGCAGCGAAATCAACTAAACAAAGACCAAAATTCTTCAAGGCAATACAACAATGGGTTTGAACCATCGTCAGATGTCTGGGCTCTCTTCCTTCGTTCGATCTACGCAAAAACGAAAGGGGTTTCTGCATGGAAATTTACAGTGCCAGCAGGTTATACTCAGCTTCTTGTGCCAACGCATGACTGCGACAGTCGCACAGCCTATGATGCAATGCACTATATGTCGGAATATGAAAAGTCACTTGGCATGAAAGGCCATTATTTCCTTACAGTGCATTACTTCAGCGACAAAGTGAATTTCGGACATTCCTACCTCTCTGATTTCTATAACGATGAGACAATTCCAAAAGCAAAACAACTTCTTAAGGAAGGACATACCGTTGGAAGCCATTCTCTATGCCATTTCCCAGACTTCAATAAGACCCGTAACACAGACGTAGTGACAAGAGAAGAATATGCTCATAGGGCTACCTGTGTAGATGGGACGAGCACCGGTGCATCTACATGGGCAGAGATTGTGATGTCAAAACATATATTGGAGGAAGATCTTGGAAACAACGTGAGGTCGTTCCGTTCTGGACACTTATGTGTCAATCCCGACTTCCATGCAATGCTTGAGGAAGGCAATTATAACTTTCAGTCTTGCTACACCGGAGGCGACATTCTCTCTGAGTTTCCCTTCTTCGGACGCTATGACAATGACTGGGGAAAAGACCAATCAAAGGTGTTGACAATCCAACTTCACATTTCAGACGTTTATAACAATAAGGAGGGTCAAGAGGCTCTTAACAACGACACATGGGATCATCACAATTGTGTCAACGATTGGGAAAGTGCCATGCAAAAACTTCGTGGCAATTATGCTTCAGCAGTATTGCTGATACATCCAAATAGAGATTGGAAGATGACACTCCAGAAGCGTCTTGTAGAACGACTTGACCTCTCGGAAGTAGGCATGTATAATTTTGAGGATTACGGCGATTTCTGGATTTCAAGGCTGAACAACAAGTACTCCTATAATTATAATGATGCAGATGGACAACTGACCATCACCACTGACAACTTAAGCGATCTAAAAAAGCATCTTATGACATATTGCGTCGAGATAAGCGACACCCCGGTGAAATCAGTAGTTGTCAGCAACGAAGATGGCAGTGAAGCCTACTACGCTAAGATAAAAAAACTTACAGAGACCCGATACATGGCTATTCCGGACTTTTCATCTCCTGTCACATCAGCAGTGGAAGGAGTGGAAGGAGTAGTAGCCAACTGCACATCTGTTTATGACATAAACGGTCGATTGATTGTATCGGGCAGTGCTGATGAGGAAATTATCAGGAATCTCCCAAAAGGAATCTATATAATTAAAGATTTTAACAAGACACGAAAAGTAAGAATCTGATAAATCTATAAGATTCTTCAAAATATCTCACGAAAATCTATATCAGTTGATGGACTACAAGACATTTTTAGACACTCTTAGCCAGAGGGTCAATGCGGGTAAAGATGAGACTTCGGAAATGGTGGCTGCACTGTGCGAAGTATTAGTTGACTCCGCTCTGGAAAAAGACACAGTGACATTTCCAGGCTTCGGCAGTTTTGAGCCACGCAAGCGTGAGGAAAGGATAGCTCTGCATCCCTCTACTGGAAAAAGGATGCTCATTCCACCAAAGATAACGCTTACATTTCGCCCCTCTACATTACTAAAACAGAAAGTCCGCAACCATGAATAATAAGATCACATTTCCACGACTTGCAACGTTGCTTGCCGATAGATCGGGAAGATCAAAAAGATTTTCGGAAGATTTCCTTAGAGAATTCTTCTCTTTAATAAGTGAACGTCTTGAAGCAGGAGAAAGCGTCAAAATCAAAGGTCTCGGTACGTTTAAGCTTTCTAAAGTAGAAGCAAGAAAGAGCGTGGATGTCACGACCGGGGAGCCAATGGAGATATCCGGGCATTCTAAGGTTGTGTTTCTACCTGCAAAGGAACTTGCCGCAGCCGTCAACTCCCCTTTTGAAGCATTTACTGCAATAGAAATCAGCGATGATGCCGACATTACACAACTCTTCAAAGAAGAAGATGTCGATGAATCGCAGAATCAGGTTGACTCTATTGATAAGGATATCAATATCAACAAGGAAGATATTGAAGAAGAAAAGCCATTATTATCCACTGAAACTTCAGCAATTGAATTTGAGGCAGAAACAGCGTCAGAATCAATAGAAAAGATAGAAAATAACGAGGATGCAGACAATCAAAATGCATTAGTCGAGAATTTAGAGGAAGAAGAAAT
>CAZCZX010000115.1:4678-8667 GCA_964503095.1 uncultured Sangeribacter sp. | reverse complement strand
TACTTGTTTCCCTATGTCGGAGCGGTAGAATAGGCCTTCGCGGGCTGATTTCTTTACGTCGGCGTAGGCTTTGGCTGCTGCTTCTTCAAGTGTCTTCCCTTTACCTGTGACCATTGCTACCCGGCCTCCGGCGCTTTGGAGCGTCCCATCTTTTACGGCTGTGCCCATGTGGAAGACCTTCTCGCAATCGTCGAAGTTGAGCTCCACTCCTTTTTTATAGGAGCCAGGATAGCCGTCGGAAGCCAATACAACCCCAAGGCATGCTTCATCGCTCCATTTTGTCTCATGGTCGGCTGAGTCTATCGCAGCATCAAATAGATCGTAGATGTCGCTTTCGAGCCGGGGTAGGACTACCTCTGTCTCAGGGTCGCCGAAACGGGCATTGAACTCAATCACTTTCGGACCATCTTTAGTAAGGATAAGTCCGCCATAAAGAATGCCTGTGTAGTCGATTCCTTCATCGGCAAGACCGTCGGCAGTGCGTTGAAGTATTTCCTTCAGAGCCTTTTCGCGCACCTCTTCAGTGATGAAGGGGAGTGGTGAATATGCTCCCATGCCTCCGGTATTGGGTCCCTTATCTCCGTCGTAAGCACGTTTGTGATCTTGAGCAAGAGCAAGAGGGTAGACCTTTCTTCCGCCTACAGCGCACATGAAAGAGAACTCAGGTCCGTCAAGGAATTCCTCGATAAGGACTCTTCCCTGTCCGAAAGCGGAGTCAAGAAGCATATCGCGGAGGGCAGCATCTGCTTCCTCACGAGTGGCTGCAACTACCACACCTTTACCTGCTGCCAGACCATCATATTTAATCACTGTAGGGAGTGGAAGAGACTCAGCAAAAGCCTTTGCCTCCTCATAATTGTCGAAACTTTTGTAGAAACCGGTGGGGACACCGTATTTTTCCATAATCTGCTTCGCAAACTCCTTGCTCGACTCGATGCGGGCACCTGCCTTCGTCGGGCCAAAGATGCGGAGTCCTTCTGCCTTGAAAGCATCGGCTACGCCAGCTGCAAGAGCGGCTTCCGGACCAACGACAGTGAGGTCAACTCTCTTCTCTTTTGCGAAGTCAACAAGATCCTGTATGTCGGTCACTCCGATAGGAACGCAAGTGGCGTGCTTTGCCATGCCGGGATTGCCGGGGCAAGCATAAATCTTCTGAACGCGAGGACTGCGGGAGAGCGCATCGACAATAGCATGCTCGCGACCGCCGCTGCCGATCACCATCACGGTCTTTCCCGGGCGGATTTCCTCCTCACGTCCAGGCTGCATATTCTGCATCTGAAACTGGTCTTCCTTCGGGGGTATGGCCTCGCTATAAAAAAGATGATGTTCCATATTATTAGTGTTTGAAGTGGCGCATGCCGGTGAAGAGCATGGTGAGTCCCTTTTCGTTTGCCTTGTCGATAGATTCCTGGTCGCGGATAGAGCCGCCGGGTTGCACGATAGCAGTCACGCCCTTGTCAGCAACGAGCTCTACAGTGTCGCCGAAAGGAAGGAAACCGTCGCTGCCAAGCACGAGCCCTTCTGTATTGCCTGAGGCAAGTGCCTGCTCGAGAGCGATGTCGGCAGAGCCTACGCGGTTCATTTGTCCGGCACCGACGCCAAGAGTCATTCCACCCTTGACAATAACGATTGCATTGCTCTTCACGTGCTTCACGATGCGCCAAGCGAAGTTCATATCCTTAAGTTCCTGCTCAGTAGGTTTCTTTTCAGTGACAGTCATTTCCTCTACCACTTCCTTGACAGTGGTGTCGGCATCCTGAACGAGAAGACCGCCGTTGATGCCTACATACTGACGCTGAGCCTCTTTTGAGCCATCCATCTTCACTTCAAGAATGCGGAGGTTTTTCTTTGTCTTCAGAAGTTCGAGAGCATCCTCATCAAATGCCGGGGCCATTACGATCTCAAGGAAGATAGGTTTCATAGCCTTAGCCACTTCGAGAGTAAGAGGACGGTTCATAGCCACGATACCTCCATATATACTTACCTTATCAGCCTCGTAAGCCTTCTGCCAAGCCTCTTCGATAGTTGCGCCTACGGCTGCTCCACAAGGATTCATGTGCTTCAAGCCAACGCAGAAAGGCTCGTCAAACTCGCGAACGATATTGAGTGCAGCATTTGCATCCTGAATATTGTTGTAGCTGAGTTCCTTGCCGTTGAGCTGCTTTGCGCTGAGCAGAGAATATGACTCTTCTTCTGGTGCTTTGTAAAGGGCTGCCTGCTGATGAGGATTTTCGCCATAGCGGAGAGTCTGAACTCGGTCGAAAGAAAGGAAAAGCTTTTCTTCAAGACCTGCTTTCTCGCGCATATAAGTTGCGATATGGCTGTCATAAAGGGCTGTGTGGGTGTATGCCTTTGCAGAAAGTTTGAATCGGGTGGATTCGAGAGTGTTGCCGGTCTCGGCAATCTCTTCAAGGATTGTGGCGTAATCTTCCGGATCGCAGACCACAGTGACGGAAGCGAAGTTCTTCGCTGCGCTGCGGAGCATTGAAGGACCACCTATATCGATGTTTTCTACTGCATCCTGAAGTGTCACGCCCTCTTTGGCAATTGTTGCCTCAAATGGATAAAGGTTTACGCAGACCATATCAATGGTCTCGATGCCGTTGGCTGCGATTTCAGCCATATGCTCCGGCACGTCGCGGCGAGCGAGAAGACCGCCGTGCACTTTGGGATGGAGTGTCTTTACGCGACCTTCACAGATTTCTGGGAAACCAGTCACGTCGCTGATGTTGATGATATTAAGTCCGGCTTCGCGGAGGGTCTTCATAGTGCCTCCGGTGGCGATAATCTCCCAACCCATATTCTGTAGGGAACGGGCGAAATCTACAATGCCGCGCTTGTCGCTTACGCTTATAAGTGCTCTCATATATTTTTGTTTGAATTATTTTTTTTAGGCTTTAATGGCTTCAATGGCTCTAAGGGCTTTAGGGCTCTAAGGGCTTTAGGAACTTTCGGGGCTTTAGAGGATTTGGACTCCGGGATGGTCAGTGATTTTGCCGATTACTGAGGCTTTTTCACCGTGCTTTTCGAGAATTTCTATGGCCTTTGGGGCGTCTTTTTCGTCGACTGCGAGCACCATGCCGATTCCCATGTTGAAGATGTTGAACATCTCGCGGTGTGGCACTTTGCCATATTTCTCAAGAAGTTGGAATACCGGCAGGATTTCCCATGAACCCTCTTTTACCTCAATGCCTTGGCCATCGTGGAGAATACGTGGTATATTCTCATCGAAACCTCCGCCTGTGATGTGCGCAACGCCGTGAACGTCAACGTTTCGGATAACGTCGAGTACCGGTTTGACATATATTCTTGTGGGAGTAAGAAGCATTTCGCCAAGAGTCTTGTCTCCTGTCTCCTCATACTTCTTGTCGAATTCGAGTCCGGCATCAGCCACTATCTTGCGAACGAGGGAGAAACCGTTGGAGTGCACTCCTGAAGAAGCGATTCCTACGAGGACATCACCTGTCTTTACCTTGCTGCCGTCGATGAGGTTGGCACGGTCTACGGCACCAACTGTAAATCCGGCGATGTCGTAGTCACCCGGTTGATACATGCCCGGCATCTCGGCTGTCTCACCGCCGATAAGTGCGCATCCAGCCTGACGACAACCTTCTGCCACACCTGACACGATTGCTTCTACTACTGCCGGCTCGTTTTTGCCCACAGCCACGTAGTCAAGGAAGAAAAGGGGTTCGGCACCCTGTGCGAGGACGTCGTTGACGCACATTGCCACTGCATCTATGCCGATAGTGTCGTGTTTGTCAACTGCGAAGGCGATTTTCAGTTTTGTGCCTACGCCGTCTGTGCCGCTGACGAGAATTGGTTCTTTATACCCGAGGCTTGCGAGGTCGAACATACCGCCGAAAGCGCCAATGTTGCCCATTACGCCCGGTCGGTTGGTGCTTGCCACATGCTTCTTGATGCGGCTAACTACTTCATATCCGGCTTCAAGATTCACGCCGGAGGCTTCATATGATTTGGCCATATTT
>CAZCZX010000115.1:0-4578 GCA_964503095.1 uncultured Sangeribacter sp. | reverse complement strand
TTGAGAATTGTGAATTGAGAATTGAGAATCTTTTTGAGAATTGAGAATTTCATTGTGTGTGTAATTCTCAATTCTCAATTCTCAATTCTAAATTATTTTTGGAAGTATTTTACTGCGTTGGCGAATAGATTCTGGCGTTTGTCGCCGGAGATGTTCTTGAAGAGGCCGTCGTCGTATCTTTCGGAGTGTCCCATCTTGCCGAGGATCTGACCATCAGGGCTTATGATGCCTTCAATGGCGTCGGAAGAGCCATTTGGGTTGAAGGGACTCGTCATTGTGGCATTCCCTTCAGCATCTGCATACTGGAATGCAATCTGGCCGGCATCGGCGAGTTTCTTCACAAGTTCAGGACTTGCAGTAAACTTACCTTCACCATGAGAAACGGCAATTGAATGGAGTTGGCCTATGCTGAATCCGTCGAGCCAAGGAGAAGCGATGCTTCCTACGCGAGTCACTGCAATCTGTGAGATGTGGCGGTTGATGTCGTTGCGGAAAAGAGTCGGGCTTTCAGCTGAGAGTTCGCCAATCTTGCCATAGGGGAGGAGTCCTGACTTCACGAGGGCCTGGAAACCGTTGCAGATACCTATTACGAGTCCACCACGCTTCAAGAGGCGTTCGATGGCTTCCTTCACAGCTTCGTTCATTATCACGCTTGCGATAAACTTACCACTACCATCCGGTTCGTCGCCAAGAGAGAATCCACCGCTGAATGCCAAAATATGGCAATCATCGATCATCTTAGCCATAGTTGCGACAGATTCTCGGGTCTGTTCCGGTGTTAGGTTGCAGAATACGCTTGTGGTGCATTCTGCTCCTTCGCGGCTAAAGGCGCGAATCATATCATAGTCGCAATTGGTGCCGGGGAATACGGGGAGATATACAATTGGATGCTCAACCTGCTCACCCTTCCATACTGTCTTGTTCTCACCGGATGTGGCATTTTCTGCAACACCTTTAGTGTCAGCATGATCAGGATAGATTTCATTGAATCGGTCACTGTTGGCGGCTTTCAGAACAGAAATCTCCTTGCGAGTGCCGTTTATGTCGAGTATCGGGTCGGCAATCGTGGCTCCTATTGGCATGTATTCGCTGCCAAGTTTTTCTGCGCTTTCCACGAGGATGGCTCCATAGTTCCACTTATAAAGTTCTTCAGCTGGATATTCTATAATGGCACCGATTTCATTACCGAAGCTCATCTTTGCCACTGCCTCGCCGAGACCTCCAAAGCCAAGAGCATAGGCAGCCTTGATTCTGCCTTCCTTAATGTCATTGTGGATAGTCGCGAAATTCTTTTTCAGTGTGTCGGTGTCAGGCATGCCATTGGCAAGGGGCTTTGCCTCAAGAAGATAGAGAGAGTCTCCGGCTTCCTTAAACTCAGGACTGATCACCACTCTTGCGTCGACCGGAACAATTCCGAAAGCAATTAAAGTTGGGGGAACAGAAATCTCGGCAAATGTTCCGCTCATAGAGTCCTTTCCGCCTATGGATGGAAGCCCGAATTCCTTCTGCATCTTTAATGCTCCAAGAAGAGCAGCGGCTGGTTTTCCCCAAGACTTGTCATTGTGCATGCGCTCGAAATATTCCTGATAAGAGAATCGCATGCGAGAAGTGTCGCCACCTGCAGCAGCCACTTTTGCCACAGCTTCTACTACAGCATAAGCAGCGCCATGATATGGGCTCCATTCACTGATGAATGGGTTGAAACCATATGCCATCATGCTTGCAGTGTTGGTGTAGCCACCTGTAGGGAGTTTCTGCACGCTGACCTGAGTCTCAGTTCCTTGAGTCTTGCCACCGAAAGGCATTAATACGGTAGAAGCACCGATGGTAGAGTCGAACATCTCGATAAGTCCCTTTTGTGAGGTGACATTATCGTTGGCAAGCATTTCCTCGAAAGATGCAGGATTGATGTGAGGCATTTCAGGAGATACGGCACCAATGGTGACAGTGGCCTTGCGAGTTGCACCTGCAGAGTCGATAAACTCACGGCTGATATCGGCTACCACTTCGCCATTCATCATCATGCGCATGCGGCCGCGGTCGGTCACATCTGCAACGTGGGTCACCTCAAGGTTCTCCTCGTGGCAATATTTGATGAACTCATCCATGTCTTTTTTCTCCACCACCACGCTCATACGCTCCTGGCTTTCGCTGATGGCGAGTTCTGTGGCATTAAGACCGCTGTATTTCACAGGCACACGGTCGAGATAGATGTCAAGACCATCTGCAAGTTCACCTATAGCCACGCTGACGCCTCCGGCACCGAAGTCGTTTGACTTTTTAATGAGACGTGTGACTTCCGGACGATGGAAGAGGCGTTCAATCTTACGCTCCTCGGGAGCATTACCTTTCTGAACTTCACTTCCGCACTGCTCGAGGGAACTTACATTGTGTTCCTTGCTTGAACCTGTAGCGCCGCCAATACCGTCTCGGCCAGTACGGCCACCAAACATCAGGATGACATCGCCGGCAGCGGGACGCTCGCGGCGAACATCTGATTGCTTCACAGCACCTACTACAGCACCAACCTCAAGACGCTTTGCGACATAGTTGGGATGGAAGATCTCGCGAACATGAGTCGTAGCAAGACCTATCTGGTTGCCATAGCTGCTATAGCCTGCTGCTGCTCGTTTTGAAATCACGCGTTGAGGAAGTTTTCCCTTCATTGTCTCGCTGACAGGCTTGTAGATGTCTCCGGCGCCAGTCACGCGCATAGCCTGATATACGTAGCTTCGGCCACTCAGCGGGTCGCGGATAGCACCGCCAAGACAAGTAGAGGCGCCTCCGAAAGGTTCTATCTCAGTAGGATGGTTGTGAGTCTCATTCTTAAACATCAAGAGCCATTTCTCCTTCTCGCCCTTTTCATTGTCAACGTCTATTACGATGGAGCAGGCATTGTTTTCCTCGCTATCTTCCTGGTCGTCGAGAATTCCTTTGCTCTTGAGCCAGCGGGCGCCAATGCAAGCGAGATCCATGAGGCAAAGACGCTTTTCCTCACGTCCAAGGTCTTTGCGCATGTCATGGTAGAGTTTCAAAGAGTCTTTGATGTCGTCTGCCACCATGCTGTCTTCTACCGCTATGTCGGTGAGTTCAGTCATAAAGGTAGTGTGGCGACAGTGGTCGCTCCAATATGTGTCGAGGATTCTAAGTTCAGTTTCCTTTGGATCGCGTCCCTCTTTCTTGAAGTATTCCACTACGGTCATAAGGTCGGCATCGTTCATTGCGAGACCCATTTCCTTGATGAAGTCGGGTGCTTTCTCGAGAGTGATGTCGCGGAAGCCTTCCAGCACTTTCACTGGCGAAGCAGTTGCACGTTCCGGTGGACATAGCACTGACATATCCTTTTTTCGTGATTCTACAGCATTGATAGTGTAGTGAGCGATTTTTTCGAGATCTTCCTCAGATACTCCATCATCGAATATCATTAGTTTTGCGCTGCGGATTTCGACCTCAGAAGTGGGGTCGATAAGTTTCACGCAGTCTTCAGCAGAAGAAGCGCGCTGGTCAAACTGTCCCGGGAGGCATTCCACTGCAAGATATTTCTTTCCGTTGAGGTCGAAATCCTCGCAGACAGTATCGGTAGCGGGTTCGCCAAACACTTTATATTTAGCTTCTTCCACGAGGGATGGATCGGCATTAAAGACATCGTAGACGCATACGAGGCGAAGGTCTTTAATATCGAGACCAAGATTTTCATTGAGTTCCCGACGGAGACTATCGGCCTCAACCCTATAAGCGCCGCTTTTCTCCACGAAAATTCTCTTGTTCTTATTCATAACTATGTTGTTATTTAATTGAGTTCGCTGGCGAGGACTTTTTCGGCTTGCTTTTTGCGGAAAGCCGCCATTTTTTCTTCGAGAGATTTGTCGGTGACTGCCATTATTTCCACAGCAAGGAGAGCTGCATTTTTTGCTCCGTCGATGCTTACTGTGGCCACTGGTATTCCGGAAGGCATCTGCACCATAGAGAGGAGGGAGTCAAGACCGTCGAGTGTACGAGCCTTGATGGGAACTCCGATTACAGGGAGAGTTGTGAAAGCAGCGCAAACGCCGGCAAGGTGGGCTGCACCTCCGGCAGCAGCGATAATTGCAGCATATCCGGCTTCACGAGCTCCGCTGACCCAGGCCTCGAGTTCATGAGGAGTGCGGTGGGCACTAAGCACTTTCTTGTCGTATTCTACGCCGAATTCGTCGAGAATCTCGGCACTTCCTTTCATTACGGGCCAATCAGAAGAAGAGCCCATTACAATACCAATTTTCATTGCAATATTTATGTTTTTTATAATTTATTCAAAGAGTCGAAAGTAAATGTAAGACCGCATTCCGAGAAGTCGGAACGCGGTCTTTCCTATGCGTTATCATCCGAAACTGCACGACACATTTCAGCGTCAAGTCTGCACGACTGTTGGATTGCCTTCTTGTAATGATGCAATCGGCTGAATGATTGGTGGTTGCAACGTCGCTTTTGCTTATGTGTGTTGAGCATTTCCTGATGTCAAATTCCTTTTGTGAAATCTTGATGCAAAATTAATAAAAAAAATTGGATTTTCCAAATTTATGAGGTTGGCTCTATTCTTTG
>CAZCZX010000114.1:6737-8739 GCA_964503095.1 uncultured Sangeribacter sp. | reverse complement strand
TCGAGACCTCCGGGTTATGAATCCGACGCTCTAACCAACTGAGCTATCCCGCCAATCATGAGAAACATATGGCTTGCAGGGTTATTTCCCCGTTTGCGAGTGCAAAATTACTACATTTTTTTTTAATGACCAAATTTTTCTTGCTCTTTTTTTCAAAAAAATTTGACCGCTTTGGCTATACGTTTGACTTCCAACACAATGACTTCATCTTCAAAACTATTTCTTGCACCAGTCAATTTTTTTTCGTAAATTTGCAAATTAGAAAAAACTATATTATGAAACAATTATTCTTGACAACAATAATAATAGCATGTGCGCTGTCAATGATGGGGCAAATGCCGGAATGGACAATACCAGCTGAAAACGAGACACTCGAAGTGAAAGCCAACAACGTAGTGCAAGGATCTGCCGGAAGAAGCAATAAACTCTGGAATATGGATGGAAAGAAACTCTTTTCCACTGATGATAAGATCAATGCTTTCAGCTATGATGTGGCAACAATACAAATCAACAATTCCAATAAATTATCTGGATTTGTTGACACAAATGGGAAATTCATAGAACTCCCTCAAGTGGAAATAACACATGATTATCCATATTTTGAAGATGGATTTCTTGTGGCAAAGCAGGCTGGAAATTATGTGATGTATCACAAAATAGGAGATGAGATCAATATTCCTATGATAGAAGTGCTGTATCCCTACAGCAACGGATTTGCCACATATTATGCATATCAGCAACCTGAGAAGAAAAAAAATCCATATTTCAATCTTCTCATGCAGGATGGCAATCCAATTAAGAACTTTGTGATAAAGGAAAAAGAAAAAACAAAGGTGATCGAGCCTAAAGATATCTCTTTCATTTCGTCGGTAGGAGCCGACACGTGGCGAGCCCTTGCAGTTGTAAAAAATAAACTGTATTGGTTTGACACATTCGAGATGTATCTAATCCCTATACTAATAGAAGACGAAGACAACAAGAAAAAGCAGCTTGTGCTGGAATCAAATAAAGCGCTCAGCATGCAGGAATTTCCCTCTGACACGCTTACAATCGTTGCGAAATATGGAAAAGACAAAAGGATTGAATTCCGATTTGACAATCTTTTGAGATTAGTTCCGAATTATAACAACATTTCCGCACCAAAGGACCCGACCAAACCCTTTACTCTTCCCTCACTTAATTCTACTCTATCTACATATATAGATGGAGAATACATGGGAATTACCGATGCTCAAAACAACACGCTTCCAGCCCAGTTTGATGAGATCGGCATTAGATATGACAACAAGGCTTTTGCTAAAAAGAATGGCAAGTGGGGAGTGATAGAACTGATTCCGGATTGCAACTACTCAATCAGCATCAATGATGGGGAGGATGTATCCTTCTCACATCACTCCACTGACGCAAAACTGAAAATAGAACTTCCTTCGCGCATAGATGCCAATAAGGTGATAATCGACTTTCCGGAATCATCCGGGATAAAGATCGACAAAGGAAGCAGAGTTGCCCAAAACACAGAAAAAGGTAACAGTGTGATTTATAACTGCAAGCTTGAAATGCCATCTGTACTGACAACAGACACAATAAGCGCAATTTCTTATGGACCCGGCTCTGTGACTGTTGACAATGTTAGACTCCAATCAAGAAATATACCTGTAAACGCAAAGTATGAAAATAACTATATCATAGAAATACCATATCCGGACGCACAAATTCCCAATGGGGAGGCTGCTTTTGAAATAAGAGTCAAGCGTAATAATGATGACAAGGGGTATCCTTACGATTTTTCCTTTGGCTATGATTCAACAGCAGATATAGACTCTAAGTCAATATTGACATCATTTCAAAAGTTGAGTGAAGATTGCTATATGTGTATTGTAGACGTAGCCGATCTCCAATCAGGAATCAATCCATTTAAGATAGAAATAACGGAAGAGGGATGTCCCAAATTGACATTCCCTATAGAAATAGAGTATTCCAATGTTCGGAGGAAAGAGAAAGC
>CAZCZX010000114.1:0-6637 GCA_964503095.1 uncultured Sangeribacter sp. | reverse complement strand
TACCAAAGATGAATTGGAGAAAAACTACACAAAGATAAAGTAAGATGCGGATAGGAGTTGATCATATACTGAGGAATTTAAAGATGGCGGCTATTGTCGTCTTGGCCTTTGTATTCTCAAGTTGCAGCACCGGAATTGAGAGCACGAAGACGATAAAGATGACGAAAGATGACCTCAAGCTTATGTCTAAAACTGCTGAGCAGACATTCTCAGAAAGCATTCATGGCTCTCCCCTATCTTCTTGGAACGAAGGGAAAGAGTTTTTGGCTCTGAGCGACCGCACTTTATATATATTTGATCCAACAGGGTTAAGTTCTGAACTTTCAGGAGAATTATTGAAAGGATCTAAACTTATTTTCAAAGGATTAGATAGTTATCAGACTCCGGATTTAAAGGAAGAATGCATATTGCTTTTTGACGATGGGAAGCAGACTTATCGATACAGAACCGGGAAATCTACTACAGATGCGATGAAAGAAATCGATAGCAGTAAGTTGCCTTTGATGTCAGACTTAGACCTGATCTTGCAATGGAAAGAAAAGCTCAACGGAAAGACCCTTTGGACGAGGAGCAACCTATGGTATGACGAAAAAGGAGATCGAAGTTCAGGACAAAAGTATGCGAAGGTAACAATAATCGATGTCATCCCTACCGCAGGAGATTTTCCCATGAAGGTAAAAATCAAGGATGAAAATGGGAAAGAGGCATACATGCAGATGAACTATACATCAGAAGCATATGACAGTAGGAACTTTGCATCACTTTTCTTTCTATCTGATCCAAAAGCAAGATATCCTCACATAACGGAAGAAAACTGGGCATTGATAAAGGATGGAAAAGTAGGATTGGGAATGACAAAAGATGAGTGTAAGCTTGCCATTGGGAATCCGGATGAAGTGAATGCAGGGCATACTCACTCTCAGACCATGGATATGTGGCAGTATGCAAGTGGGACCTACCTGATGTTTACTGACGGACTATTAACAAGATTCAGACAATGACGATAGAATATAATAAGGACATAACAGACCTAACGACATTTAAAGTGCCGGCTGAAGCAGCAATCTATGCCGAATACGATAGTGAGAAAGACCTTTTGGCATTGACTCGCACACCAGAATTTATGGAGAATGAATATCTTCATATCGGAAGCGGATCAAATCTACTCTTCCTTAATAAATTTAAGGGGATTGTGCTTCACTCACGCATCAAAGGTATAAAGAAATATGTCAAGGATAAGGACAATGTCTTTGTAATAGCCGGGGCAGGTGAAAAATGGACAGACCTTGTAGAATGGTGCATCAGCCATGGAATAGCAGGGTTGGAGAATATGGCAGGAATCCCTGGAGAAGTTGGAGCGTCGGCAGTGCAAAATGTAGGCGCATATGGAGCAGAAGCAGGCAACTTCATCCATTCAGTGGAATGCTTTGATACTATCACACGAAAGAAAATTCTTCTTAGGAAAGAGGAATGCCGATTTGGCTATCGCGATTCCATCTTCAAGCATGAAGCAAAAGGGAAACTGATAGTGCTTCAAGTGAGCTATAGACTCAGGTTTGATACAAAAGCCAGAAATCTTGAGTATGAACCCTTAAAGAAATTTGCAGAAACTCTTGGAAGGATTCCTACAATCAAGGAATTGGCAGAAGAAGTAATCAGGCTTCGCGACAGCAAACTCCCCAATCCCTCAGAAATCGGAAGTGCTGGCTCCTTCTTCAAGAATCCGGAAGTGAACAGATACTTTTTCGATCAAGAGATAAAGCCTCGCGGCATAGAAATGCCGGAATATCCTTCAAGTCAAGAGGGGAAAATAAAACTATCCGGAGCATGGCTGATCGACCATGCCGGACTAAAAGGTGAAAAAATTGGAGGAGCAGAGGTTTGGCAGAAACAACCACTCGTCTTGGCTAATGCCGGAGGCGCAACCGGAAGTGATGTAGCAATGCTCGCAGAGCATATAATAAAAACTGTAAAATTAAAATTTGGTATTGAACTTCGTCCTGAAGTGAACTATATTGACTCTGCAATAAAGGTGACTGTACTTGGAAGCGGCACCTCAAAAGGTGTGCCTGAAATAGGATGCACATGCCCGACTTGTCTATCTACCGACCCCAAAGATAAACGACTGAGAGCCTCCATTCTCGTCGAGACTCACGGAATGCGTATTCTGATAGATGCATCCCCCGACCTTCGCCAGCAAGCGCTACGCATTGGGTTAAGCCAAATCGATGCCATATTGCTCACGCATCAGCACTATGACCATGTGGGAGGAATCGACGATGTAAGACCTTTCTGCATAGAGAGCGACCTTCCAATCTACACAAATCCTCAGACTGCAAAAGATCTAAGAAGGAGATTAGACTATTGCTTCAGAGAGCATCCCTATCCCGGAGTTCCAAAACTGGACCTTCACGAGATAGAATGCCGTCCGTTTATGATCAACGGACTGAAGATCGTTCCTATCGAAGTGATGCATGGAAGCCTTCCGATCTATGGATATAGAATCGGAGATTTCGCATATGTCACCGACATAAAGACTATATCAGAAGAGGAAAAAGAGAAACTAAAAAATCTCGAAGTGCTCATTCTCAGTTGCCTGAGAGTGACGCATGAGCATTTTGCGCATCTGATACTTCCGGAGGCACTGGCACTCATCGATGAGTTGAAGCCGAAACGAACTTATTTGACGCATGCCTGCCACAATTTGGGGAAACATGAAGAAATATCAAAAATTTTGCCCCCAGGAGTGGAATTTTCTTATGACGGGGAAGTGATTCAAATTTCGTAAATATGAAATTTCATTTATAGGATTTATAAGTTTCATAAGTATTATAGAAGTTAAGAGAATAAAATATAAAGACTGATATATCATGAATAACGGAAACTTTTCGCTTAAGGTGAGACTCGCCATAATGAGTTTTCTTGAATTTGCAGTGTGGGGTGCCTATCTCACCTCATTAGGTAACTATTTGGGAAGAGTCGGTCTTGCCAACGACATCAAATGGTTTTATGCAGTGCAAGGCATCGTGTCGATATTCATGCCGGCGATCATAGGCATAATAGCCGACCGCTGGATTCATGCCCAGCGAATGCTGAGTCTATGTCATCTTTTAGCCGGAGTATTCATGGGGGCTGCCGGCATCTACGGCATGATGGCAGGCGACAATGTAGAGTTTCACACCATCTTTTGGCTATATGCAATGTCGGTGGCTTTTTTCATGCCCACTATCGGACTTAGCAATTCCGTTGCATACTCCGCATTGACCAAGGCCGGCCTTGACACAGTGAAAGAGTTTCCACCAATACGAGTTTTCGGCACTGTAGGATTCATCTGTGCAATGCTCTTTGTCAACTTCACCCAATATCAGACCAACTACTGCCAGCTGATTACCTCTGCCATCTTAAGCGGGGTGCTCTGCTTATATTCACTGACGCTGCCGGATTGTCCAACCAACAAAGCAGCATCCGGCTCATTGGCAGACACTTTAGGCTTGAAAGCATTTTCCCTGTTCAAGCAAAAGAAAATGGCAGTATTCTTCATATTCTCAATGCTCCTTGGAGTCAGCCTTCAGATCACCAACGGCTATGGCAATATCTTCATCACTTCATTTAAGGATGTGGCTGAATTTGCAAACACATGGGGAGCACAGAATGCAAATGCGCTCATTTCACTTTCCCAGATGTCAGAGACATTGTGTATACTTCTGATTCCATTCTTCCTTAAGCGTATTGGCATCAAGGGAATGATGTTGATGTCTATGTTCGCATGGGTAGGACGATTCGGATTTTTCGGACTCGGAAATCCCGGCGATCTGGTATGGCTATTCATTTTGTCAATGATAGTATATGGCATCGCATTCGACTTTTTTAATGTATCCGGGTCTTTATATGTAGATCAAGAAACAGATCCAACTCTCAGAAGTTCGGCACAAGGACTCTTCATGATCATGACCAACGGACTTGGAGCCACTATTGGCACGTTAAGTGCCGGTGCTGTGCTTGAGAAATTCGTATTCACACAGCCCGCCGGGATGCCACAGATAGATGGATGGCATACAAGCTGGCTCATCTTCGCGGCATACGCATTTGTAGTAGGCGTGCTATTTGCTATCATTTTCAAGGAAAACAAGAAAGATACCATCAGCAAAAGCGAAGCCGCTGACAAGAATGGCCTGGCAGCCGGAGGCATCATAGACGATAAAGACCAAATGTAATGATTCAGTTCTATTCACCGGATATTGAAACGACTGGAGAGTTGCCGGAAACAGAATCGGCGCACTGCTGCCGGGTATTGAGAATGAAGGAAGGTGACACTATATATGTCACTGACGGAAAAGGGCACAGATTTGAATGTGTCATCCTCAACGCCCATCCAAAGCACACATCAGTAGAGATCCTCACCACGGAAGAAATCAAACCATGGTGGGGATTCCAACTGGAACTCTGCGTAGCCCCATCGAAAAATATGGATAGGATGGAGTGGCTTGTGGAAAAGGCGGTAGAGATAGGTGTCAACAAGATAATTCTAATGAAATGCCAGCGCAGCGAGCGTAAGACCTTGAGAATAGATCGGCTTGAAAAGATCGCCATATCCGCTATGAATCAGTCGCTGAAAGCAAATATGACTGAAATAGAAGGACCAATATCCTTTAAAGAACTTATTTCTGATGACTTCTCTGGCTTCAAGTGTCTTGGATATTGCGATGACGCGTATCCTTTGCGCAGTTTTTCTGCAGAATACAAAGGGGGAAATGTAAGGATTCTGATAGGTCCGGAAGGTGATTTCTCTCCGGAGGAGGTGGAGATGGCTGTCAAAAAGGGATATATGCCGGTAACATTTGGGGGCAGCCGCCTCCGATTGGAGACAGCTGCCCTCTATTCTTGTGTCGCATCCCATGTCATAGGGGATCCGAAGCATTAACCCTGATTTGGAGAAGGAGATGGAGTCTGAGTTTGTGATGGCGATTGGGAATCCTTGACAATCATTGGAGATGGAAGACCAAATATGCTTTCTCCGGATGGGATTTGGCGGCTCATCACTCCTTCTTGAACTGCAGCACGACTGGACTCTCTTTCGTAGACGAATAAGTTGAATTTCGTCAGCATTGCAGCAACATGCTCAAACACCGCAGACTGTATACCCTCGTATGGAATCCACTGAGAAGTGCTTGTGAAGCAATACACCTGGAACGGAATGCCTTGAGCAGTCTGCTGAAGAGTATTGACAAAAAGATCGTCGACTTGAGAAATATTAGGATTGCTTTGGAGCCACATTTTCATATATGCACGAAACATTCCAAGGTTGGTATCGATAGTGCCATCTGCAAGACCTTCGGGATTTTTCACACAATATTCCTTTCCGGCAGCCTTCTGCGCCTGTTTCTTGGCAATCCAATCCTTCATGAGAGGAATTTCAGAAATTTTAGCCAATAATTCAGGAGTTGCTTCTTGCACACTTTCACTTGCAATAAGATAAGTTCTTGCAATTCGACGCGTATTGCTCTCCTGCATAGGGAGATAGGTTGTGAAGGAGCCGGTAATAAGATTATATGGAGGAACTGAAGTTACAGTTTTGTCCCAATTCTGCACCTTGACTTCTGTCAACGACACTCCGATCACCGTGCCATTAGCATTAGTGCCATCCACTGCAATCCAGTCTCCTACATGGACAGAATCATTTTCAGACAATTGGACACCGGCCACAACTCCAAGGATGGAATCCTTGAACACCAACATTAAAACAGATGCAAATACTCCAATACCGGCGAGAAGAGTGCCCGGTGACTTGTCAACTAAAATAGAGACCGCAACAATAGCAAAAAGAATCCAGATTATGCCGCAAATCAGTTGGACAAGACCATTGAGCGGAAGATGCTTTTTATTTTCTCTTTGGTCAACGTGATGCCAAATAATATAAGCCACAATAGTTAGACATCTTGCTATGATAAATGAGAGGAATACCCAAGTGATACGAGAGAGCCAACTACTTAAATAGGAATGCTGCTGCATCGTAAATTGGATGAATATTAGGAAGAAGAGTGCCGGAATGATGCGCGAAATCTTATTGAAGAATTTTGCATTCATCAAATCAGTATAAATTGGATTCTTCCATCTTTTGCTCACTTGATTCACTATAAAGAGGATTATCAACTGCGCAATGTAGCCAATACCCCATGAAATGGCAAAGACTAAGATTGAATAAATCCACAGTTCCAACGTAGGATGGTTTGCAAGGCCAAAGACTCTGAAAATCCAATCTACTATCGACATTATTAAACGAGCAACCGCATAAGTGCTCTCCTCAGTACCAAGCATTGATACTTTCGGGAGCTCATGGGCGGCTTCTGCAGGAATGGCGCAAAGAAATGTGTGTATGTTCATAATGGAATGTAGTTAAAAGATGAGTATTAATGTGGTTAAATGATGATTATATAGTTGAAACAAACTTACTGGGAAAAGGTTTTATTGGAAATTCCAGGAAGTTCAAGCCTTTCAATATAGGGCTCATATGATAGTATCATTTGCGCCAGAAAGAGATCAAAACCTTAATTGTTGTGGAATTTATGATAAAAAAAAAGATTTTTTTGCTAAATTATTTTGCAGATTGAAAAATTTTGTTTAAGTTTGCATCCGAATT
>CAZCZX010000113.1:5059-8769 GCA_964503095.1 uncultured Sangeribacter sp. | reverse complement strand
ATAAGCTAAATATTTGTATTCTCTTTTACCAAATTCCTTAAGAATCCAACTTTTTCCGACCTGCCTTGCACCTTGCAATATCAATGGTTTACGACGCTTGGAATTCTTCCAATCAACGAGTTTTGTGTATATTTTGCGTTTCATACTGATAATCATTAAATTTTGTGCAAATATACAAAAATATGCACGAAAATACAAACGTTTTCCACAAAAATATGCACGAATAATTTATCATTTTCCACATAAATCTGCACGAACAATTTATCATTTTCTACAAAAATATGCACGAATAATAAGCATTTCCCACAAATTTCTGCACTGCCCCACGAAAAGAAGACAAAAAAAAATGCGCGCAATTGGAGACTTCAAGGCTCATCTGCGCGCATTTTTTATTTTTGTCCTAAATTAGTACCTATATTATAAGGAATGGGAGTCTTTAGTAGGAATGGGGGTCTTCTTCGATGTCTTTGGGAGTCATTGGAGTGGCGTTCATCTTGCTCCAGACATACCAGATGTAGAGGATTACGATGGGAACCAAGAGCGATACCCAAGACATTACAGTAAGGGTGAATTCTGTACTGCTGCTGTTGGCGATGGTGAGGGATGACTGCGGATCGGTCAACGAGGGCATGTAGCAGGTGTTGTTGTAGGCAAGGTCGCAAAGGAGGCTTACTATAGTAATGATGGTGCCTATTCCAGTCCACCATATACCACCTTTATACTCTTTCTTGAATGCAGTGAGTGCAAAACCGACAAGCACAAGCACAACCCCTATCAAAAGTGCTGCAAGAATCCACCACATTTCTATCAAGTTGATTGCATATTTATAGGGAACTGCAACTACTCTTCCATCCGGTTCTACTGTATATCCATCAGAAGTGAGTATCACTGCAACGAGTGCAAGAAAGAGAACTACGAATATTAGACCATTGAGGATTGCCTTCATTCTAACTGCATCGAAGAATTTCTGTCCATCGTCGATGGAGTTCATTAGATAGAGGGCTGCGTTCATGCGAGCGAGGAAGAAAATTGTGAAGCCCACAAGGAGGTTTTTCCATGAGCAAATAGCCTCAAGACCATGCGAAGGAGCCCAGACCGAGATGACTGGAGCATTACCATCGAGAATATTGCCACGAGTCACTGTAAATTCACCTCCAAAGAATAGGATACCGACTGCAACTCCAATGAGGACACAACCGACAATACCATTGATTAGAAGGAAAGCATCATAAGTTCGGGTACCATATAAATTACCGGTCTTTCTGCGGAATTCATAGCTGACAGCCTGAAGCACAAAACTGAAAAGGATTGCCATCCAAAGCCAATATGCACCGCCAAAAGATGTGGAATAGAATAGCGGGAAAGATGCGAAGAACGCTCCCCCAAATACTACTAAGGTAGTGAAGGTGAGTTCCCATTTGCGTCCCAGTGAGTTTACAATAAGATTCTTAGCCAGTGATCCGCGAGTCTCAAGCAATAGGCTCTGACCACCCTGCACAAACAGCATGAATACAAGGACTCCGCCAAGCACTGCGATAAGAAGCCACCAATATATTTGTAATGTTTCCATTATTTTTGAATTTTTTTAAGGCAATTAGCCTAATAGGGCTTATATGACCAATGGGGCAAATAAGACTAATTCGGCTAATTGGTCTAATTAAGTATTAGATTTATTCTGTAATTTCTTTGTTGGAGCCTTTCTTGACTTCGTTGACCATTATGGAAATCTCGGCTGCTATAAGGGCTGCAAAGACTATTGCAAAGAGCCAGAATGTGAGTTGAACAGATTCCGCCGTAACTGCCGAGACTGCAGCCTGAACCGGAAGGATATCCTGAATAGTCCAAGGCTGACGTCCTACTTCTGCAACAATCCATCCTGCTTCGCTGCAGATCCAAACTACAGGGATACTGAGAATGCCAACCCAGCGGGCAATGCGGGTATCAAACCATGACGGTTTCTTATATACTATGAAGAGCGCTACGATAAGGAAGAGGAGAAGATATCCGCCTGCTATGACCATGATATGGAAAGAATAGAATGTGAGAGCCACCGGCGGAATGGCTTCCTGTGGAGAATTGAAATAACCGTAACCAAAATACTGATAATTTGCTTTGATTCTTGCAAGGGCATCGTTGACAGCAGCTTCATCACCTGCCTTTCGGGCAGCCTCATAGTCGCGAAGTGCTTGCTGGGCAGCCTTGCCAATCTCTATTCTCTGTGCATAACTTACAGTGTTGATAGTGTCGCCTTGAGGAGTGAGTGCGATGCCGTCGATAAGGTCGTCGATTCCTGCCACGAAACTGTTGGCATCATGATTGGCGAGTATCGAGAGCCCTTTAGGAATGGCAATCTTACATTTGACGTCTTTATCCTTCTCGTCTACTATACCAAAGCCTATAAGTTCCTGTCCAACTTGTCCTCTATATAGGCCTTCCATTGCTGCAAGTTTCATAGGCTGAACTTTAGTAACTTCTACGGCTGAACCGTCACCTGTCCACATCGTAAAGATCATTCCGATGAGTCCAATCCAACCGGCTACCTTTACGGAATCTTTTGCCATCTGCTGATTCTTACCTTTGGCAGCGATGATGCAACTTACTCCTATCACGAAGACTGATGCAAGAACCCATCCACTTGCCACGGCATGGAAGAACTTGTTGATCGCAACTGGAGAAGTAGCCACAGCGACGAAGTCTGACATCACGTTGCGCATCTGGGCTGGATCAAATTCCATACCTACAGGATATTGCATCCATGCGTTGGCGATTAGAATCCAGAGTGCTGATAGCGAAACGCCTATTGCCACAAGCCAAGTAGAGGCAAGATGGAATCCTCGCGACACCTTCTTCCATCCAAAGAACATCACAGCGAAGAATGTGGCTTCCATAAAGAATGCCAGAAGTCCTTCTATTGCAAGTGGGGCACCAAAAATGTCACCGACAAACCAGCTATAGTTAGACCAGTTTGTGCCAAACTCAAATTCAAGGATAATGCCAGTCGCAACTCCAATAGCGAAATTGATGGCAAAGAGGGTCATCCAGAATTTCGTTGTCTTAAGCCATTTCTCGGATTTTGTGCGGTAATAGATTGTCTCCATGACGGCGACAATGAGGCTGATTCCGATCGTAAGCGGAACGAATAGCCAGTGGACTATAGCGGTCAGTGCGAACTGAAGTCGCGACCAGTCGACTACTTGAATCAAATCTTCCATGGTTTTTTTATTGGGATTTTAGTGTTATTATTATATTCGGCGGGGATTTATAGGGCCAATGGGGGTTATAGGGCTAATAAGTCTAATAGGGCTGATGGGAAGCTAATTTCTTTGGGTTAATTCTCTGGCTACGGCTCGGGCTCGGTCATCATCGTTGTCGTAGTTTTCTTCCAACAAATTGGGAAAGAAGAAGAGTTTGAATACGAAGAATAGGATAATTACCTTAATGAAGATAATTGCCCAGAGTTTTTTGCCTACAGTCATGTTTTTGAAGCCATCGACGTAGAAATCAAAAACTTTTCTTGCTTTTATGCCAATGCTTTCCATATGCTTTTGATAATATAATAGGCAAAGTTAACAAACGTGAATGACATATGCAAAAAATCGCGGATTGAATTTTGGCAAATATTACAAAGTGTGCTTTATAACATAAAAAAAATCGAAAAAAGAAAGATTTTTGACCTACCAGGACGCGCACGGAGTGCGCTTACTACTATT
>CAZCZX010000113.1:0-4959 GCA_964503095.1 uncultured Sangeribacter sp. | reverse complement strand
GTCTTTGTTGAAGACTGGTAGTCTTATCTTACTTCATGTCTTTTGTGGCCCCGCTAACTTTAAGGGCGTCATAGGCGCGAGCAGCCTTGGCACGGGCTTCCTCAACAGATGCTCCGCGAGCGAGAATCACTCCCATGCGGCGATGATTGTGAACTTCGGGTTTGCCAAAGATGCGGAGTTGCGTTCCGGGTTCAGCCAATACTTCTTCGAGATTGTCGAATTCCACACAATTTGTATCCCCTTCAAGCACAATGGCGCGCGATGCTGAGGGTCCGTAAAAGTCGATAGCAGGGACCGGGAGTCCAAGAAGAGCACGCGCATGGAGAGCAAACTCCGACAAATCCTGAGAGATCATTGTCACCATACCGGTGTCATGCGGACGCGGAGAAACTTCGCTGAAAATCACATCATCACCCTTGATGAAGAGTTCGACACCGAAGATGCCATAGCCTCCAAGTGCATCTGTAACTTTCTTGGCTATCTCCTGCGCTGATTTAAGAGCCTTCTCCGACATAGGCTGAGGTTGCCAAGAGTAACGATAGTCTCCATCTATCTGAATATGGCCTACGGGCTGACAGAATACTGTGCCGGATACAGTGCGAACTGTCAATAGAGTTATCTCATAGTCAAAATCAACGAATCCTTCGACGATGACTCTTCCGGCACCGGCACGGCCACCCTCTTGCGCTTCTTTCCACGCATGTTCGATCTGGTCAGGACTTTTAATGACACTCTGGCCATGGCCCGAAGAACTCATGATTGGTTTAACTACGCATGGAATACCTATTTCTTTTACAGCCTCATCAAACTCCTCACGAGTGGATGCAAAACGATAAGGAGAGGTAGTGACACCTAATTCTTCATGAGCAAGGCGCCGGATTCCCTCTCGATTCATCGTAAGCAAAGCAGCCCGAGCAGTCGGAGTGACATTATAGCCCTCTTTTTCGAGTTCAACCAAAGTAGGAGTTGCTATCGCCTCGATTTCAGGGATGATATGGTCAGGACGCTCAAATTCAATATGCCTGCGTAATTCTTCGCCATCGAGCATATTGAACACGTAACTCTTGTGAGCCACCTGCATAGCGGGAGCATTCGGGTATTTGTCGCATGCTATTACTTCCACACCTAAGCGTTGGAGTTCGAGAGCAACTTCTTTACCTAATTCGCCGCTTCCGAGAAGCATAGCCTTGCGACCCTTAGGGGTCATCACACTTCCAATTTTTGACATCTTTATTTAATTTTGAATTTTAGTGCAAAATTAATGAAAAAAATTGAGAACTTAATAAAAAAATTGATTGTTATAGCGATATATTATAAACTTATCTAAATTTAGTATTATGAAGATATCGGATAGAGTAAAACACTTTTTTCATGTCATTTCCAATGTTAGGCCTATTGTATGGATTGGGTCGTATGTGGCATTGATGCCTGTTTTTGCATTGATATATTGGGCACTCCCTGATTCACAATTCCGCATTCCGGATGGAGCGGGAGTGGATTTCGGGTCATGGCTATACTATAGTATCGTGACTATAACTACGCTTGGATTTGGCGACTATACACCGTCGCATGGATGGGCCCAGGCAGTAACTGCAATTGAGGTGATGTGCGGATTGACCATACTTGGATTCTTCCTGAATGCAGTAGGCTCAATGAAATCAGAAATAGACTTGACTACTGAAATTGAAAAGCAGCGTCAACTTCATTCATCTCAAGAAAGAGACAAGCTAATCAAAATGCGACCCGTGCTTTTGAAACGGCTTAACACATTTATATATAATTGTGAGAATAATGTGGCTGAAAATGTGCTTACTCGATCAGCTTTCAATATTGCGCTTGCCCTCGACTCACTTCAGACACGTGTCGACTTGACTGAGTGGCCGGAATTGCTCGAGAATTGTTTCACACTTGTAGCAGATTGCCAGATATATACAGATGAACGACAAATTGACAAGTCATCAGATGAGTCCGCGTCAGACTTTACAGTTCAAGCAGCAGAGACCGCAAGAAAGATTGAAACTATTTTGTCATCTATTGACGATAATAATTAATTATCAAAGATAATTTGAAGGAAAAAGATAAAAATATCAATTTTTTTGATTAACTTTGCAATGGATTGAATACAACTGCAATCCATTGCGATTTTATTAACCCAAAATGTCATTATTATGTATCAAAGACAAGTAACATTTAAAGAAGCAGTAGTAAGCGCTCTTCAACTGAACTACTGCAACTTCAGTGGCCGCTCATCAAGGTCAGAATTCTGGTGGTTCTACCTGTTTAATATCATCGTATCTGCTGTGATCAGCGTAGTATTTTGCTGGAGTCAGAATGCAATGAATATTGCGACAGGCGTAGTAAACCTTGCGCTTCTTCTTCCAAGCCTTGGTCTTGCAGTGCGTCGACTACATGACATAGGGAAAAGCGGATGGTGGATTTTTATTTCTCTAATTCCTGTAATCGGTTGGATCTTGCTTATCGTCTGGTATTGCCAAGATAGCCAGATGCAGACTAACGAGTATGGCCCAGTACCAAATCTCGTAGAATAATACTATAAAAATCTACAGGTAAATAATCTTAAGGAATTATACAATGCAAAATTCATCAAAAGTTACTAAGGAAATGGCCCTCGATTATCATGAGGAGGGCAAACCCGGTAAAATTGAAATTGTGCCTACCAAGCCATATGCCTCTCAGCATGATTTGGCTTTGGCATACTCTCCGGGTGTGGCATTTCCATGCTTAGAAATAGAAAAGAATCCGGATGATGTCTACCGGTATACCGATAAAGGGAATCTTGTAGGAGTAATCAGTAATGGCACAGCCGTGTTAGGACTCGGCGACATAGGAGCTATGGCTGGCAAACCTGTGATGGAAGGGAAAGCACTGCTCTTCAAGATATTTGCAGGGCTGGATGCCTTTGATATTGAAATCAATGAGAAAGATCCGGAGAAAATCATCCAGATAGTCAAGGCTATTTCCCCTACATTCGGAGGCATTAATCTCGAAGATATCAAGGCTCCGGAATGCTTTGAGATAGAGACAAGACTAAAAGCGGAATGCGACATCCCAATCATGCACGACGACCAGCATGGAACTGCCATCATATCTGCAGCAGGACTTCTAAATGCACTCGAGATTCAAGGCAAAAAGATTGAGGACATACGTCTTGTAGTGAATGGTGCGGGAGCTGCAGCTATCAGTTGTACGCGTCTATATGTACAATTGGGCGTAAGGAAAGAAAATGTGGTCATGTGCGACTCCAAAGGAGTAATACGTGCCGACCGTCCTAACCTGAATGAGCAGAAGCGTGAATTCGCCACCACCCGCGACCTTCATACTTTGGAAGAAGCGATGATAGACGCTGACGTATTCCTTGGTCTTTCAGTGGCTGACGTAGTCACTCCAAAGATGATTCTATCAATGGCTGCAAATCCAATAGTATTTGCATTGGCAAATCCCAATCCGGAAATTGATTATAATCTTGCAATGGAGACTCGTCCGGACATCATTGTCGCAACAGGAAGATCTGATTATCCCAACCAGATTAATAATGTAATCGGATTCCCATATATTTTCCGTGGAGCACTTGATTGCGGGTCAACCGGTATCAACGAGGCAATGAAGATTGCAGCCGTACATGCCATTGCAGAACTTGCAAAGCGTCCGGTACCGGCAGTAGTGGATGAGGCATACGGAATGAACAACATCAAATTTGGCAGAGAATATATCTTGCCGAAAGCTCTCGATCCCCGTCTGCTTCTCTGTGTGGCTCCAGCAGTTGCAAAAGCGGCAGATGAATCAGGCATTGCCAAACGCCCGATTACTGATTGGGATGCATATCAGGTGAGACTGCGCAGTTTGATGGGAGATGATGGCAAGATGATGCGCCGCATCACAGAGATGGCCCGTCGCACTCCGAAACGTGTCGTGATTTGCGAAGGAAACATGGACAATATGCTCCGAGCCGCTGTCAGAAGCCATCACGAGGGCATTTGCCATCCTGTGGTGCTTGGAAATGAGGAAATGATCGAAAAGCGAGCCGCTCGGCTTGGACTCTCTCTTGACGGAGTCGAAATCATCAATCCTCGTCATGACCGCGAGATGGAGACACGCGAGCGCTACGCATGCATTCTTGCACAGAAGAAAGCGAGAGAAGGCTTCTCCTACGACTTGGCACTTGAGAAAATGTTTGAAAGGTCGTATTTCGGTATGATGATGGTGGAGACTGGAGATGCTGATGCCTGTCTGTATTCATCATACGCTGCCGGAGAATCGGCTGCGAGTGATGTAGTGTCAATAATTGGTCTGCAAGAAGGATATGATCACTTCGCTACGATGCACATCCTGAATACTCGTAAGGGAACATACTTCATTGCTGACACAGCAGTTAATCCTGACGCAGATAAGACTGCTTTGGTAGATATAGCCCGCTTGGCAGATCACACAGTGAAATTCTTTGCCATAGAGCCGCAGATAGCAATGTTATCGTATAGCAATTTCGGATCTTCAAAACATGAAGAGGCAACTATGGTGGCAAGTGCTGTCAAAGAACTTCATGAGAAATATCCGGAAGTTAATGTCGATGGTGAGATGCAGGTGGAATATGCAATCAACACAGAGTTGCGTGACCAAACTTATCCTTTCAACATGTTGAAAGGTAAAAAAGTCAATACCCTTGTATTCCCTAACCTGACAGCAGCCAACACCACGACACAAATGCTATTGAGTATGGGTGTAGGATCAATCATTGGTCCTATCCAGATGGGCTTGAAGAAACCGGTCTATTTCACCAACAGCAATTCCTCTGAGCGAGAGATCATCGACTTGGTGACAATAGCCGCAATCGATGCAATCACTTTGGAAAGGAAATAATAAACATCTCTAAGACAAACAATAGCCTTGCGAATCATATCGCAAGGCTATTGTTTTTGCGGAAAGAGAGGGAACATTTTCTCA
>CAZCZX010000112.1:4212-8926 GCA_964503095.1 uncultured Sangeribacter sp. | reverse complement strand
AGCATGAGATTGTTCTGCTTTTGAAAGTTGAGGAGTTGATAGCCAATGTTTATAAAGAATCTATCGGTGATTCGTACTTTGAGATTGGCTAATTCATATGTGGCTTTGGTCTCTTCCGGACCTATCACATTATATCCGATTCCAACATTTACTGAAAAAATGGGCATTACTAACTCAGCACGTCCTGATAATCCCAAACACACCTGATCAAAGAACTTAGGGCGATAAAAATATATATCATCAGCCGAAGATCCATAGGCATGATGCCGTTTTAGGTCTGTGCTTTCGTCCCATTGGGCATCTACTGATCCTCCAATACGGAATATCCTTGAAATCTTCCACATGGGAGCCAAATTAATACCGACCACGCCGAAATGGCCGTTCAATAGAATAGGCTCTTCGCCACCTCGATATACTCGTTTTCGCCATGCTCCATAGGCAGTGACATCAATTCCTAATCTTTTTTTATTGTTAAGGCTATCGTCAAGGCATCTGTGAGCGCAGAATGCATCTTTAGGTATCCTTCCAAATGATTTGGTTACACCAATCTTGATGCCTGCTAAATTCACACCAGGATTGGGGAAAGATGTATTGCCATTGGAAAAGTGAGTAAGGTCAAGTCCAGCCAAAATTGCATAATCTTCATTGATTTTCCATTGTAGACCGGCACCGATATTGATGTAGGCGTTTACATTAGAGCCAACAATCAGATTGGAATATGCAGTATAGCCGTCACATTTTTTCCATCCGAATGAAGCTCCGAAATTCCATTCGTAGTATAACGAGAGCTTTTTTGAGAATTTATAGATTGGCGCACCTTGAAACACATATATAGAAATTGGTGTGCCTATCCCTTTATTATTGCCTAAAAAGTTGACAGATGCTCCTATTCCTTGCCACGCACCGGGAAATAGGCGCCCCTGCGGAGTTGATGGAGAGAACGTAAATCCATATTTAAGATGCAATGATGTGGCAAACGTAGTCTTTTTGGCATTATCAGCGTCTACCATACTCTTTAGAATATCATCATGATATGAAGAGAACGCATAAGATGGTCGCAGATCAAAGCCGATATTGCTGCGTATCTTTCTGCAGGAGTCAGTATACTCTCCAAAAGCATTCAGGCAGATAATGGAAAGCAATATTGTCGCTATCTTATATTTAGAAATCATCCGTTAAAAAATCTATCATGGTTGAAACATCTATAAGCGAAAACAAAGTTCATAAAAATTTTTGACATACTAAAATATTTGTAAAGAAATATAGCATAAATATTCCTTAATTAGATAATAATTAAGGAATATTTTTAGTTTTCTTAATGAAGATGATTAATTATTAAATTTTTATGTTGTATATGAATAAAAGATTTTTGGCTGTTTCTTTACTCTGTTTGGCCGTAATATCCGTTACTGCTTTAGCAATATTTGGGCAAGGTTCATCTACTGTGCTAAAACGAGGTAACGAGTTTCCCAAAGATACAGTACCCAAAATAGCAGTCGCATATGTCGTAGATGTAGGAAAGAAACCTATTGACCCTTATTACTTCACTCATTTAATATATGCTTTTGCGGAGTTTAATGATTCGTGTGATGGATTAGAGTTCAAATCGCCTGAAAGATTGCAGTCGATGGTGGATTTAAAAAAGCAAAATCCCGATCTGAAAGTAATGATTGGTGTGGGGGGCTACAAGAGAAAGGGATTCAGCGAGATGGCAAAAGACAAGAAAAAGCGAAAGCATTTTATCAAGAATATAAAGCATGTCTTGGATTCTCTGAAACTTGATGGAGTGGATCTTGATTGGGAATTTCCGACTACTGAAAACGGAGGGCACACCGCAACTCCACAAGACGACCGCAATTATGTGACATTCGTCAAAGAACTTCGTAAGTCACTTGGTAAAGATAAGTGGATATCTTATTATTCATTCAATAGTGGAGAATATATCGACCACAAAGGGATGGCTCCGTATGTGACTCATGTCAATGTGTCAGGCTACAATCTGTCTGTTCCTCAGGAGGGAAAACGTGCATATCATCAGAGTCCGCTTTATTCAAGTGATAAGATTGGAAATTGGAGCATAATCAGAAGCATTCAAAAGCATATTGATCTTGGGGTGCCAAAAGACAAGATACTCATGGGCATACCCTTCTATGGAAGAGGTAAATCACCCTTCCCAACATACACGGAGTGCAGAATGTTTGATCGATATGCAGAAGGACTAAACTTAAAATGGGATGAGGAAGCACAAGCCCCATATTATGCTAACGAAAATGGAGAGTTGATAGTTGGTTTTGATGATGAACGCTCCATAGAAGCAAAATTTAATTTCCTGCGGGCAAATGGAATTCCTGGGGTATTCGTATGGCACTATGATGGAGATTATCCTGATAGGCGCCTCAGTAAGACTATACAGCGGCTAAGAAAATGAATTAATAGTGCATCTATAATTTATATTCAGAGTTGGACTCAAAAATAGGGGACGCGCTTGTGGTGAAGTGCGTCCCCTTATTATTATTACGAATATTTTCAATTAGAAAGTATCGAAGCGGTATACGATTGTACGGTGGTATGGAGCATCCGGAGATACAATTGGAGATGGGAATGCCGCATGGCTTGGAGCATCGGGGAATCCTTGTGCTTCCATTGCCACTCCCTCATAATCTTCATAACTGCGTCCTGCCATGTTGGCTGGTGAGCCTGCAAGATAATTACCGGTGTATATCTGGACTCCGGGTTGGTCAGTCAGCACAGTAATGCGACGACGAGATTTAGGAGATTGCAAGATGCATGCCTCGCGAAGTTCTCCATTAGGACCGTCGACGCAGAAGCAGTGGTCGTAGCCCTTGCCATATTTAAGTGGAGTGAAATCTTTGTTAATGTCTTGTCCAAGTGTCTTAAACTCTTTAAAGTCCATTGGAGTGGCAGCTACAGGTGCCATTTCTCCACTTGGGATCAAGGTCTCATCGCCGGGAAGGAAATAAGAAGCGTTCAGTTTAAGTTCGTGACCAAGCACTGAATTAGGTTCTGCTCCATCAGCACCTTCGAGATTGAAGTATGCGTGGTTGGTGAGATTCACTACTGTTTTGGCATCAGAAGTGGCTGATAGGTCGATTGTGAGTTCGTTATCATCATTCCAGGTATACTTAACCACAGCTGTGAGATTTCCGGGATAGCCCATCTCTCCATCTTTAGAATGATAGCGAAATATCACACCATTTTCAATCTCTTCAGATTCCCAAATCTGATTCTGGAAACCTTCGGGACCACCGTGCAGATGATTGGGGCCATTGTTGATAGGGAGATCATAAGTGATTCCGTCAATCTGAAGTTTACCTTTGCAAATGCGGTTGGCGAAACGACCGGGTGTCTTTCCTGCACATGGACCATCAGCCAGATAGTCAGCGGGGTTTGCGTAGCGTATTGTCACGTTTTCAATGTTGCCATTGGCATCAGGTACAGACACTTCAGTGATGCCTGCGCCAAGAGAAGAAAGTTCAACAGAGGCGCCCTTAGCATTTGTGAGTCGGTAGAGAGTCACCTCTCCAATTGGGGAGGTGACTTTGCGAATTGTAGTTTCCATATTGGATCAATCCTCAAGTTTGTGAGCACCGTCAGAGATAACCACGTCATAAATCATAGGAGCGTGGCCATATTTATCTTCAAAGCGTTCTGTGATTTCCTCTACAAATTTGTCGTGTAGGTCGTTCTTCACGAGGTTGATGGTGCAGCCACCAAAGCCACCGCCCATAATACGGCTACCAGTGACTCCGAGTTTCTTGGCTTCATCGTTGAGGAAATCGAGTTCTACGCAGCTCACTTCATAGTCTTTTGAAAGACCTTCGTGGGTCTCATACATCTTCTTTCCGACAGTCTCATAGTCGCCGGCAACGAGAGCATCGCAGACAGCGAGGACGCGAGCCTCTTCGCCAATCACAAACTTAGCGCGCTTGTAGTCTTCTTCGGAAATCTTATCCTTGATAGCATTGAGTTCATCCATAGAAGCCCCACGGAGTGAAGGACGGCCAAGGGCAGCGGCTACTCGCTCGCAGCTTTCACGACGCTTGTTGTAAGGAGAATCCTTGAGTTCGTGCTTCACTCGAGAATCTACGAGCACAAGGCGATAATCTTCCGGATTGAATGGGAAATATTCATATTCAGAACTGCGACAGTCGAGACGCATCAAGTTGCCTTTCTTACCCATTACGGAAGCGAATTGGTCCATAATACCGCACTTCACACCGCAATAGTTGTGTTCTGTGCTTTGACCAATGCGGGCAAGTTCAAATTTGTCGATTTTATTATCGTTGAAGAGGTCGTTGAGAGCGAATGCGAAGCAGCTTTCGAGAGCTGCAGAAGAAGAAAGACCTGCACCAAGAGGAACGTTGCCGGCAAATACGGCATCAAACCCTTCTACTTTGCCACCACGCTTGATAATTTCGCGGCAAACGCCAAAGACGTAGCGAGCCCAGCTCTGAGAAGGAGCATCTTCTTCATTAAGGCCGAATTCAGCGTAGTCGTCGATGTCGATAGAGTAAACACGCACCTTGTCAGTGCCGTTAGGCTTGATTTCAGCCATGATTACCTTATCAATAGCACCCGGGAATACATATCCTTCGTTGTAGTCTGTATGTTCGCCTATCAAGTTGATGCGGCCTGCTGAAGCATACATCGTTCCGTGGTCGCCGAAGCGCTGGAGGAAAAGCTCGTTGATTTT
>CAZCZX010000112.1:0-4112 GCA_964503095.1 uncultured Sangeribacter sp. | reverse complement strand
AAGCATACATCGTTCCGTGGTCGCCGAAGCGCTGGAGGAAAAGCTCGTTGATTTTTTCTTTCATGATTAATTATATTTTAAAGGTTTATTAAATTTATAGATGATTTTATGTTATAAGTCTTATAGGCCAAATTAGTCATATAAGTCATATAAGTCATATAGGTCTAATAGGTCATATAAGTCTTATGATGTATTAGGGTTTATTCTATAGGGAGAGTGAGTTTTGCAGTCTTGAGGCCTTTTGATTTAGCTTCCAGAGTCAGAGTCCCGGGCTTATCTCCACTTTTGACAATGACAGTGGCAGCCCCACTAAAGAGATCCATGACCGGTTTGTTGAAGTCGCGCAGTGATGTCGGATCTCCATTTGCAGTAGCCCTGAAAGTGCCGTCTCCAGTCACTTTGAAAGAGACTTCCGGCTCAGCATCAGGCACAACGTTGCCATCCTTATCCACTACTTGCACTGTAATGTAAGCAAGGTCATCACCATTTCCTTGAAGAGCCTTGCGGTTTGATGTCAGTTTGAGTGCATATGGTTTCCCCGTTGTGCGAATCACTGTCTCTCCCGCCACTGAACCATCGGCATTATATGCCACTGCTTTTACTTCACCTGGTTCGTAGACAGTTTCGTTCCACATCAAGCGGTATCTGTGCATATTTGAAGAGTCGTTTTTCTCGCGAATACCCTGGCTTTTCCCGTTGATGAAGAGTTCAGCCTTAGGAGCATCCGTATATACAAAGACCGGAGTCACTTCACCTTCACGTCCTTTCCAGTTCCAGTGGGGAAGAATGTGGAGAGTATGGTCTTTTTCGTTCCATTTGGAGCGATATAGATAAAAGCGGTCTTTAGGGAGAGAAGCAAGGTCGAAGATGCCAAAATATGAGCTGTGGCTTGGCCACGCATCAGTGTCATATGGGGATGGCTCGCCAAGGTAGTCGAAGCCTGTCCATACAAACTGTCCCATATCCCATGGATAGTCGTCGGCGGCTGCGAAGTCATCATCAGGAATATTGCTCCATGAGCAATATTCTACGTCATAACCGGAACTTTGATTCCCTTCTCGAGTTACGTCGTAGGCTTTTACTACGGGGAAGTAATACTTGCCACGGCTTGACACAGTAGATGATGTCTCTGAACCCAGGAGAATATTCTGAGGAAGTTTGCCGATTGCATCCGGATACATGTGAACACGATAGTTAAAACCGGGGACATCGAGAGCAGCCGCAAAACCGTTTGTGGTCACTGCCTTCACCTGATCCATGCCGCAAGTCACAGGACGTGTTGGATCTTCACGATGCACTATATCCTGCAGGAATGTCAATTCTTTGAGTCCATCCGGTCCCCATTGAGAAGGCACCTCGTTGCCGATGGACCACATTACGACAGAAGGATTGTTGCGGAATTGGCGAACCATGTTCTCCACGTCACGCTCAGCCCACTCGTTGAAGATAGTGCCATAACCGTTTTTTGATTTGGGTCGGAAACCCCAGTCGTCGAAAGGTTCGAGCATCATCATGAGCCCGAGTTCATCGCATAGTTCCACGAGTTCGGGAGCCGGCATATTGTGAGCAGTGCGCACAGCATTTGCCCCCATGTCTTTGAGAAGTTCGAGTTGATGGCGGAGGGCTGATTTATTGACAGCGGCTCCGAGAGGGCCGAGGTCATGATGGTTGCAGACCCCTTTGAACTGAATCTTCTCACCATTGAGGAAGAAGCCCTCTCCGGCTCTGACTTCTACGCTTCTGATGCCAAATCGGGTGGAATATTCATCTGCAGTTTTCCCGTCAACTATTACTTTTGTCGTGGCATGATAAAGGGCGGGATTTTCAGGATTCCATAGGTCCGGGTTGTTGACACGGAAGTTTTGGGTGAGATTTACTCCGGGATAAATTTTGTATTCATGAGTATCGGAAGCCACAACCTTTCCATCCGGAGCGGTAATATCGGTAGTTAGTGTCACTATATCTCCCTTATTAACGCCTTCAAGGGAGGTGACGAGATGTACGGTTGCGTATTCTTTGCTGACGTAGGGCGTTGTAAGTTGAGTGCCCCATACAGGGATATGAACTTTGTCGGTTGCGATGAGTTTCACGTTGCGGTAGAGGCCTGCGCCCGGATACCATCTCGAAGACATTGGCTTGTTTTCGAGGGAAACTTCGAGTTCGTTTTCCCCTTTATTCACAAGAGGAGTAATGTCAACATAAAAAGAATTATAACCATATGGCCACATGGTTGCCAATTTGCCATTGACGTAAACGTGGGCATTACTCATAGCTCCGTCGAAAACGAGAGCATAGTTTCGGTCCGGAGTTTCCGGAATGTTGAATGTTGTGGCATAATAGCCTTTCCCAATGTAGGGGAGGCCACCGGTGCGACCGGTTTTCCAAGTCGCGACTTTTTCACCGTTTTGTTCTACTGCAACCTTTTGGATATCGTTTTCACGATCGAAAGGGCCATAAATAGCCCAGTCGTGAGGGATGGTAACAGGTTGCCATTTAAGGGAATCTTGCGAGAAATTCCAATTTTTAAGTAAAGTCTCAGTTCTTTCGGATGCATAAGAAGCAATGGCGAAGAATGAGAGTGCTGCGCAGAGTATTTTCTTCATCAGCTTTGGTATGTCAATTTTAGGGTTATCAGGTAAATTATTAGTTTTTGTCGAAACAATACACAAAGGTAATGAAAAAATAAGCACATACCAAATAATTAAGAAAATTTATTTGGTATGTGTCAAATAATATTGTTGTTGAGGTGTGGTTAATGACTTCACACACACATAGATTGGGCTCTTAGAGAGGATAATCCTCGAAAGCGTAAAGCACAGTCGACAAATAGCGTTCTCCAGTGTCGGGAAGGAGTGCTACGATGGTCTTTCCCTCGTTTTCCTTACGTTTTGCCAGTTCGAGAGCGGCATGGAAAGCAGCACCGGCAGAAATGCCAACGAGCAGACCTTCTTTCTGAGCCAGCAGGCGGGATGCTTTTATGGCTTCATCGTTTTTTACAGTAATGACCTCATCGATAAGGGCAGCGTTGTAGTTGCCAGGCACAAAACCTGCACCTATTCCCTGGATCTTATGAGGTCCAGGCTTTCCACCGGAGAGAACTGCTGAATCGGCTGGTTCTACAGCCACAGCCTTGATATCAGGGTTATGACTTTTCAGACCTTTGGCAGTGCCGCTTACGGTGCCACCAGTGCCAACGCCAGCCACGAATATATCAATCTTCCCATCTGTATCAGCCCAAATTTCTTCTGCAGTGTGGAGAGTATGTGCTTTAGGGTTGGCAGGATTCTCAAACTGCTGCAGGATTATGGAGCCAGGGTTTTGCTCTTTAAGTTCGTTTGCCATTCTGATAGCACCTTTCATACCCTCGCTGCCTGGTGTGAGCACGAGAGTTGCGCCAAGAGCCTTCAACAAGTTCTGACGTTCGATGCTCATAGTCTCAGGCATGGTTAGAATGAGGCGATAACCTTTGACAGAAGATACCCAAGCCAGACCGATACCGGTGTTTCCGCTGGTAGGTTCTATTATGAGAGCCCCCGGTTTGAGTAGACCTGAAATTTCTGCATCTTCAATCATAGATAGGGCAATGCGATCCTTCACGCTTCCTCCCGGATTGAAGTATTCAAGCTTTACAAGAAGATTTGCTTTGAGGTCTTCGGCTTTCTCTATGTTAGTCACTTCAAGGAGAGGAGTGTTTCCGATAAGTTCAGTCAGATTCTGTTTAATGCGTGCCATATTCTTATAATGTTTATTTTGAAATTGCAAAATTACATAAAAAATCGACTTTTGCAAATACAATCAAGAATAAATTTAAAAACGAATGACAAAAAAATAGCCATCGATGACTATATCTTAGTAAAAAAGCATTCCGACATATCACCAATATGCTTGTCGGAATGCTTTGAAACGTCAGAGCCTGATTGCTCCGTGTTTCTGTTTTTACCCCGTTACCCCTAAAGGGGATTTTAGAGGGGTGAGGAAGGGCTTTAATAGTCTAAGTGCAGTTTAATCTTCTTGCAAAACTTGAATTATATAACTATATTATTTCTTCTCCGGAGGGACCAATTATTATCTTTACATCTTTGTCTAATGTAGCCTCAAACCTATCCGAGTCA
>CAZCZX010000111.1:0-8983 GCA_964503095.1 uncultured Sangeribacter sp. | reverse complement strand
GTAAAAAAAATCAGATTTATCAAGAAAAATTTGTCAGCCGCATTATAGTCTTGTCTTTTCCACAATTTTGCCATCAAAAAGATTTATGATGCGATGTGTGTATGCGGCATCATGCTGAGAGTGGGTCACCATAACTATTGTGGAGCCTTCCCGGTTGAGTTCTGTGAGCAGCTCCATCACTTCCTTGCCATTGACAGAATCAAGATTTCCTGTCGGTTCATCGGCAAGAATAAGTTCCGGCTTTGTGACTACTGCCCGAGCAATGGCCGCACGTTGCTGCTGACCTCCAGACAACTGTTGAGGAAAATGCTTGGCACGATGCTCGATATTCATGCGTTTTAGGGCCTCCTTCACCCTCTCTTTTCTTTCTTTTGCACCGATTTTGAGATATTTTAGAGGAAGTTCAACGTTTTCTTCGATGTTCAGTTCATCAATAAGGTTAAAGTTCTGAAAAACGAATCCTATTTTTCCTTTGCGGAAAGCAGTGCGATCTTTCTCCTTCAGATTAGTCACATCTACACCATTGAGTGAGTATTTTCCTTCTGTTGGATTGTCAAGGAGTCCGAGAATGTTAAGTAGAGTGGATTTTCCACACCCTGAAGGACCCATGATGCCTACGAATTCTCCTTTATCGATGTCGAGTGAGATACCACGAAGAGCCAGAGTCTCCACATCATCTGTTCGGAATGTCTTGGTAAGGTTTTCTATCTGTATCATTTTGAAAATATTTTAGGAATAATTAAAAAACTTGGGAATTTTTTCTGGAAAGTCCGACCCCTCCGGGGTCGAGTAAAGAAGGGTATTCTTTACCCCGAGCTAACGCTCGGGGTTTCCAAGATGATCAGCCCTCCGGGCTGAATCTTGTTTAGACTTTACCAATTTATTGTTTATCGATTTCTTAGTCTGTTAATTTTTATTTAGAGATAGGATAGGATTGGTGTTGGCTGCTTTGTAGCACTGGCTGACTACAGAAATGAAACAAATCAGTATGGCAAGCAAAGCCGAAGCGGCATAAATCCACCAGTAAACGCTTATCCGATAGCTAAATTGAGAAAGCCAATCATTCATAAAATAATAAATAATTGGAATTGACAGAACTGCCGCTATTGATACATATAGCATGAATGTCTTTACGAGTTTTCTCATCACTTCCATACTCGAGGCTCCCATCACCTTATGCACCGCAATGTCAGCAGAGCGTTGGCGAACATAGAAAGTACTCATAGCCATTAGTCCTAACATTGAAATCACAATAGCAATTAAAGCGAATATAGAAAGGATGGTCGATAAGGCTTTTTGATTTATAAAATCATCTTCTATTTGCTGACTTAAGAACGAATATCCAAAAACCGCATTAGATGACTCTTTCGAATAAACATTTTCATACACTTCTTTTACTTGCTCAAGTGCTTCTTGCTCGTTGCCCTTGATTTTTATCAATATATTCCAAGGAATAAATTCCTCAAATGGCTTGAAAATTGCAATACGTATGGGACGTTGATCGGTCAGAACATTTCCAATTTTCACATCTTCTAAGATTCCTGCAATTGAAACTAATTCATCTGCAAAATAAAAGTCTTTGGAATCCTCCTTAAGTCCAAGTTCATTAAGGGCTTGCTGGCTTATATAATTTTTATTTGGGGATGCAATATGGTTGTCTTTTTTCAACTTGATACCAAGCACATCCATAAAAGCAGAATCACATAAGAAAATTTGGAATGAAAATGTTTTCCCATCTTGAGAAAATGTGTTATTGTTTCCTCTGCTATGAGGCTCACCACATGAAAAACTTACATTTTCCACACAAGGGAGTTTCAGTAGTTCTTCTCTTAGAAGCGGTCCTTTATTTTGATCCTGAATATGCTGATAAGGTATGTTAATTATTCCATTATAATCATATCCAAGAGGAGCATTAATCAGGTGTCTCACTTGAAGATACATTGTAATAGCGCAAGCAATCATTACAATAGTTGAGACATTCTGAATCACTATAAATACTTTGCCAAATACCATATTTGATTTTCTCTTGAATGCACCTTTCACAGCTTCAATAGGTTTCATAGAGGAAAGCAACATAGCCGGGATAATACCGGAAGTCACACTCATTATCACAAGCGATAAAATCAGAAATGAAATCGTTGTGACATTAATGCAATCTTTGATATGAATTGGAGTGAATAGCAAAGAGGAAGCATATGGTTGCATAAGAAACGCCAGAGCAATACCCAGTATCATTGAGAAAGCACATAGGATCGTACTTTCCAATATGAGGCGCCATACAATGCTGATACGGCTTTCACCAAGCAGGCGACGAGTAGCCATTTCTTTTGCTCGTTTTCCTGAAAGAGCAACAGTCAGGTTGATATAATTCATAATAGCAAAAAGGAGAATGACCAGTCCTACGCCAAATAGCAACTTAATCATCTTATAGTCTCCAAAGTTCAAATGCCCGGATCCCAGATCTGAGAAATATTCATCACTAAAAGGATAAATTTCAAGATGGATATCATCTTCCGGAAGGTTGAAAATCCAGAATCCATTTTTTAATTCCTTCTCATAATCCATTTTTCTCTTGGTCAGATCGTGACCTTCTTTGGCCAATAGAATCAATTCTGCCCCAGTTGCATTCGTCATATTTTCGTCAGTAAGCGACCAGTTGATTGGTTTTGTATACGAAAAATTTAAAATCATATCAATGGGGCGCTTGTCGAATGTCATTAAAGCAGTATTCTTCATAGGCTCCATTACCCCAGCAACTACTACCGGAGGCTGATCATCAAAGAAGGCAAAACTTTTGCCCATCGGATCTTCGTCGCCCCATACTTTTTGCGCATATTCCTTAGTGACAACTATATTAGAAGGATTTTTAAGTACAGTTTTGGGATCGCCCTGTATCAATTTGAAATCAAAGATGTCATAAAATGTGGAATCAACAAAATAGCAGTTGGTTTCAACGGATTTATCTTCATACTCAAACCATTTATTATATCTATAAATAGCAGTGGACGATTCAATTTCCGGGAATTTATTTTTTAGAATTATTTGTTCCCACCAATGGGCACCCATTGTTTTCTGCCCATGAAAATCAAGACCGAGATAATACATTCTGTCGGCTTTAGAATGTTGCTTGTCAACATGGCTTTCTTGCCATGTGTAGCAGCCGATAAGCACCACAAACATCATACTTATAGCCAATCCAAAAACATCTATGGCAGTATAAGCCTTATTTCTACTTAGAAATTTAAAATAAGATTTCATATTTAAGAGTTATTGTTACAAAATTCTAATCTTTTAAACGCAGGATTTTGGCATCTCCATATGATTCATAGCCGTTAGTGATGACTCTTTCTCCTGGTTCCAATCCTTCAAGCACTTCATAGTATTCAGGATTCTGACGTCCGAGTCGAATATTGCGGCGATGGGCTTTTTTCCCTGACGCATCTACTACAAATATCCATTTGCCTCCTGTAGCAGAATAGAATGTTCCTTTGGGGATTACAACGGCATCCACCGGCTGTCCAAGTTGAAGACTGAGATAACAGGTCTGCCCACTTCTTATCTTTTCAGGAGTTTTTTCAGTGAATACGAATTCCACTTTAAACTTACCATCCTTTACCTCCGGGAACACCTTGCGAAGCCTTAGATTCAAATCTTTATCATTGCGTGCAGAGGTGGCAATAAGATCTTTATGTACACGATCCAGGTAATGCTCATCTATTTGTCCAGTCACTTTATAATTAGAGAGGTCGTTGATCTGTCCTATCTTCTGCCCGGCACTGATGCTTTGTCCAAGTTCCACATCGAGGAGTCCAAGCTCGCCATCTATTGGACTGACTACATTCATTTGGTCTTTACGCTTGCGAATTAATTGTATGTTTTTCTGCATGTTTGCAAGATTATCTTCCATTTGGTCAACTTGTGCGAGACGGAAAATGCTATCTTGATTAAGTCGCTGATTAATCAGTGTCTGCCTCTTCAACGCCAATTCATAATCCTCTTTTGCCTGGAGATATTCTTCTTTTGCAATCAGTTTATCGTCCATAAGTCTTTTCTTCTGTTGGTAAGCCCTCAATTTTCTTTGCACATCCAAGTCGAGTTGCACTTGCTCAGTGCGGTTGTTAAGCCGGTCCTGCTCCATAGATATCTGTGTATTGCGCAGAATGTTTTGCTTTTCAGCAAGTTCCGCCTCCGCGTTGAGAATCTGAAGGTCAAGATTACTATTGCTCAATCGTATTATCACATCACCTTTATGCACAGTGGAACCTTCTTCCACAACCTTCTCCATCACAATCCCCCCTTCCTCAGGACTGATCTGAACAGTACTGATAGGTTCAATCCTACCATCAACCCTAACATAATCATCAAATTTTTGAGATTTTACATCTGCTATGTTCAGTGCAGTCCTATCTACCTTATATGTTGAAGCAATCTCACTTGTTGCGAGCCATACGATAAAAGCAACGCCAATAATTCCGCAACCCAAATAGACCCAATATCTGGGTTTAATTCCTCTGATTCCCTTGGGTCTTTCTATTTTTACATCCATAGCCTGTTTCCTTTGTAGTATTCTACGAGTTTATATTTCAATAAGAAAAGCATTTGTTTTTGCAAAAGTTCCACTCTCGATGAGTAGTAAGTGTTGGCTGAAAGTTGGAGGTCGATAAGAGAAATCAGGCCCTCCTCATATTTGCGAGTATTCAATCGAAATGCTTCAGCATCTGCATCCCTTTTTGAAGTCAACGCTTTTATCTCCATAGCATATCCATCTCTGTCCATCACTGCAGAAACAATTTCATCATGAAGTCTCCGCTGCTGATCCGTCAACTGCTCTTTTGCTTGTTGATATGCATACTTTGCACGGTTCTTCCCGGAAATATTACTTAGTCCATTGAAAATAGGGATGGTAAGAGTAGCCGCAATATACTCACCTCGATTATTCCGGAATTGTTCGCCGAAAAGTGGGGCAGAATGCTCTCCACTGAGATTTTTGAAATATGAAGTGGAAAAGCCGGCATTAAGACTTATATTAGGCAAAAGATTGCCCTTTGCAATATCGTAGGAGTATTTGCTTGATTTGGCCTGCAACTGATAATTCAAGGTCTTTGGATTAGAATTGAGAGCTTCGAGATAAATACTTTCAGGATCATCATTTATAAAGACTCCCTCAATGATATGATTGGCGGTGTCGATAGAAAAGGGATAATCAGGAGCCAGATTCATTGTAGATCTAAGATTCAGCATAGCCTGCCGATAGAGATTATTCTGATGCACTAAAGAATACCTATCATTTGCAACATTTGCTTCGGCTTCGACAACTTCCGGTATGCCCTTCAATCCTAACTCTTCCTGAGTCTTAGTAAGAGTCAACATCCCTTCGCTTTGAATCAGTTTATCCTCAGCGATCTTTATGGAATTCAGATAGTAAAGAGCATCTGCGAAAGCCATCATAGTAGAAATTGCGCAGTCGTCGCGCTTCATCTCCAAGGAGTTTATATATCTCTTTCTCTCATTTCTTGCCTGGCGATATCTGTTGAGTGTCTGGCCGCCATCAAAAATGGTGAGGGAAGCGTAAATGCCGTAGCCGTTATTGAAGGTTGCAATATCATTATAGGTATTGGTTTCCGGGTCAATATTTCGCCCCCAACTTAACTGGCCTCCAACTTGTGCTGAAACAGAAGGGAAGAAGTCTGCTAAAGCCTCATTTCGAGTGGCATCAGCAGAAGCCACATCCCATCTTGCTTGGACCACAGAAGACGCATGATCGGCAGCATAAGCCATGCACTGCTCCAGACTCCACAGTTGCTGTGCGGAAGCCGAAAATGCGAATACTATTGATATTAAAGTAAAATTTTTTCTCATAACATTCAAGATATATCCAATTAGCGTGCCAAAAACGTATCAGACTATATTTTAATAAATTATGAGATAAGAATAAACTCAAGTGTCAATTTATTTTACACCACTATGTCAACATTTTCAACAAAAAAAGCCCACCTCGGCATTTGAGGTGGGCTTTTGCGATATTTTGTGGAATCAGTGAGTAAGAGATAAATTTGAGAAATTGACAGATCCGCCTGAAGAATTGTGATGGTTGAGGGATTTCGCTTTTCCGGAAAGGTTAATATTGGCTCCGCTTGAGGCAGAAGCGCTGATAGATCCTCCCGAAATACCGGAAATAGAAATAGACCCGGCACTGGATGCTTCAGCAGAGACTGTGGAGGCTTTGAGTGAATTAATAATAATAGATGCAGAACTCGAGGTCTCTAAATCAACATTACCATTAACTTTATCAAAAATTATGGAAGAGGCGCTTGACAGGTCTGCTTCTAAAGAGCCGTTTAGGCTGGATACATTTGCCTTGGCTGCGCTTGATAAATCTGCATCGAAATTTGAGCAGCTGACATTCGCAGCATTAAATGAAGAAGCACTGCTTAGGTCGAGTTCAAAGTTACCTTTCAAATTCAAATCTCCTTCAACCGTCAAATTAGCTGCAGAAGAAAGATCCACTTCGTTGAGAGTAGGACTCGTCACCTTAATGATAGAAGGACCTTTGATCTTAACATTTTTATAACCATCAGGGTTAGCATAGTAAGCCTTTAATGTATTGTTCTTTACTTCCACTTTTAGATATTTTTCAGCCGATGGGGTAGTGGCGATTTCAGCAATACCTGTATTTTTACCCTGCACATAGATCACCTTTATGGCCTGAGATGCTTCTATCTCATTGAAATCTGAAATTTTCACACTTTTCTTTACTGTGGCCTCACCATCGTTTCCTTCTACGCTCACATTGTTTCCAGCGATTCCGCTAATGGAACAGCCAGAGAGCAACAATGTTGCGCATAGAGCCAATCCGGTTGTAAATCCTGCTATATTCATAATCATTTAATTTTTACAGTTTATTATTTAGACGCAATTTAATGAAAAAAGTGACAAGAAAGTCAATTTTTTTATTTCTGAGATAAATACTTTGCGTACATCTCTTTTAACTGGTCGGGGGTGACTTCCAGAACAGCCAAGCGAGAAAAGAAGAGCTCACTTTCCTCTCCGAGCATTGTGTCTAATCTCATTTTTCGTATGGTGTCCACGGCACTCTCTGCCACAAAGAATCCAAGCCCACGCTTATTGAATATCACTCCTTGACGCTCAAGAATCTCGAACGCTCGGGCGGCAGTAGCCGGATTTACTTGCTGAGTCACAGCATATTCTCTCACGCTTGGAATTCGCTCCAATTTCCGATATTCGTCAAGAAGAATACGGTCGCAGATCTGATCGGCAAGTCTTACGTATATAGGTCTATTATCTGTTTGTATCATATAATTATTTTGTCATAAATCTCTGAATTATCTGGGTATTGCGGAATCTGAACCATGCCACAATCCAACATGCAATATTGAGAATAAGAAGTATAGAAATACCTGTCCATTTTAATAGGCTTAAATGGCCATCCCAGAACGTGAAAAATGAATACCAAGATATATTTGTAGTTGAAATAAAGGTCAAAAATATTACTCCAATCCATTCTAAAATCATCATGACTATCCAAGTTTTTATCCAAGATAGTTTTGGCCACATTGCACTTCCTAAAGCATATATAGAGTTTCCCAATAATGTAACCAATATAAGAAATGTTATGATAGTGCTTGAAAAAGTATTATCTATAAAACTGAAGAAATTTTCTAAAGCATAGATACCGCCACTATAAGCAAGTTGACTAATTCCCAAGCCTATAAGAACTCCGATAATCAGCATTAATGTTCCGGCCACGAAATAAATGAAAAAGCGAAGTGCAAATTTCTCAATTCGGGAAGCAGGAATCATCAGTGATGATATTCGCTGTCTTTTTGTGCTGAAGTTGCTGAATGTCAGAGACCCCAATACTGTGATTTCAATACAGAATATCCACGTAGAAATTCCCAGATACATTGACCCAAAAGTTGTCTTTTTGGTTTGAAGTGCCTCTTCAAAACTTCTTGTTGTCAATGCAGCGACATGCTCAAGACTATTGATGTCAATTATCGCGATAATGCTGATTAGAATTGCCAAGGCTGCAAAGATGCCAAGACCACCAATTGTCAACTTTGTATAATTGCTTTTGTTTACAGCCCAGTCTGCTTTCATCAGAGCAGAGAAACGCTCCCAGGAAAACATTTTATTATCATTTTTTGCAATTGTTTCCATAATTAATATGCCATTTGGGGATTTCGAGAATAGATATAGTTGAACAAAGCCTCAAGGTTCACTTCTGTTTCCGGTTGGTCGGGAGTACGCATCTTCATGAAAGCATATCCTCCCATCACCGGTTCACTCCATATTACTCCGTTTTCAGGCAATACAGGAGCCAGACCGAAAATGAATTTTTCTTGCAAATTTGCAATCGACTCGTCCAATTGGATGCCTGTATTATCCATTATGGTTACGTGGTCGAGAAGTTGGTCGAGGTCTCTGACCTGATGAGTTGATATGATGATGGTGCGATCGTCGTTCATAGTCTTTACGACAGCCTTGCGAAATTCACTTTTACCCGGAATATCAAGACCGTTTGTAGGCTCGTCCATCAGAAGCACGGGGGTATGGCATGCGAGGGCAAATGCCAAGAATGCCTTCTTCCTTTGACCCATGGAAAGAGAACCAAGGTGAATGTCGGTCGTAAGATTGAAATGGAAAAGTGCCTCTTTGAGCGACTCCTCTGAGAAGTTAGGGTAGAATGGGGCATAAGCCTTGACATAATCCTTAAGAGTAATGGCCGGGACATCGATTTCTTCAGGCACAAGGAAAATTTGGCTGAGAAATTCCGGATTTCTATCCCAAGGATTAAAACCGTTGACATCTACACTTCCGGTCCTGGGTTTCAGAAGACCGGAGATTAAATAGAGCAGAGTGCTCTTGCCTGCACCGTTGGCACCGAGCAGTCCCACAATCTTGCCGGAAGAGAGAGTCATGCTGAAGTCAGCTATGGAGTCTCTCTTGCTTCCGACATAGC
>CAZCZX010000110.1:0-9008 GCA_964503095.1 uncultured Sangeribacter sp. | reverse complement strand
CGGCGCATATCAGGATGGTTGATAAATTTGATGCCGAAGAAATCGTAGACCTCACGTTCTTGGAAGTTGGCAACTTTCCAAAGGTCGGAAACTGTGTGGATATAAGGATTCTCACGGTCGGCAACAGCTACTTTCACTGAAAGCATCTCCCAATTGTGGGATGTGGCAGTGAAATAATATACAACGCCAAGCGTCTCCTTCCAGTCCATGCCGACAACAGCGGTCAGCACGTCGAAATTGAGCTCGGGGTTGTGTTTTAGTTCTGTAGCAAGTTTGCGCCAGTCTTCTGCCGGAACATTGACAAGGAGGATATCTCCTTCCTCGAAAGTGGCCGACGGGCAAATCTTGCTTATGCAGTCTTTAACGCTCATTATATATAGTGTTATGAGGTTTTGGGTTAAGGGTTGTTAGCCATTAATATTCTCCTACTTCCGTTGGGTGCTGACGGAAGAAATCTTTGATTTTCTCCTGACGGTTGACTCCACCGAAGAATTTCTGCACCTTAATCTTACGCTGAAGCTGCATAAGACCATAGAACATAGCTTCGGGACGTGGAGGACACCCGGGAATGAATACGTCGACAGGAATAATCTTATCCACTCCGTCAACTACGCAATAAGATTTCTTGAACGGGCCGCCACTGACAGCGCAACCACCGCATGCTATCACATACTTGGGCTCTGCAAGCTGCTCGTAGAGGCGTACGAGTGCGGGAGCCATCTTATGGACGATTGTGCCCTGCACCATGATATAGTCGGCCTGGCGTGGGGAGTTGCGTGCTACCTCAAAACCGAAACGAGCCATGTCGTAGCGGGCTGCTCCGAGACACATGAATTCGATAGCGCAGCAGCTTGTGCCGAAGCAAAGAGGCCAAAGAGAGTTAGAGATGCCCCAGTTGATGAGCTGGTCAAGTTTGCCTACAGCGACATTCGCGCCCGTGGCGTTGAGTTCCTCTACAAGCTTGTCAATGTATTCATTATCCTTGAAGTCATCGCGGGTCATTGACTTGATCGAAGGTTCTTTTACTGCCATTTGAGTGCTCCTTTCCGCCATGCATAAGCAAGGCCTAAAATAAGAATAAACATGAAGATAGCGACGCAAAGAAGACCTGATGGTCCAAGGCTACGCATGATAGTGGCCCACGGATAGAGGAATACAGTCTCAACGTCGAACAGAAGAAACAGGATGGCGAAGATGTAGTAGCCTGACTTGAATTGAATCATAGACTCACCGCGGGTCGGGATACCGCATTCGTAGGTTTCGCCTTTCTTTACCGAGTAGGATTTAGGGGAGATTAGTTTTGCGATTGTAAGTGCGGCGAATACGAGACCCATGCCCGTAAGCGTCGCGGTGACCGCTAAATCTCCGTTGCTTATTTCCAACAGTAAATTCATAGATGTTATTGTGTTTTAATTGTTTATTCTGATGTTAAGGCGCATTTGGGCATAAAGAGTCCACAATGCAACTGCAAAGTTACTTAAAAATTCTTAATTTGACAATATTTTTTTAGCATTTTTTAGAAAATGAATTTAATTGTACTTAAATGCCGTGCTCGACTCTCGAATGAATAAAAAAGGACGCACCAAACGTGCGTCCCAATCTGTATCGTTGAAGATATTATTTTACTTGGAGAATTGAGCCGGCGGAATGGGCTACAGTAGTAGGAGAGTATTGCGATTGTGCTGTCGCAATGCCGCAACTGAAAGAGCCGTCTTGGCTTACGGTGCAATCGTAAGATACCACATGGGTGCCTTTGGGAAGCCACTCGAAAAATAGATTAGTCTGAGTATCCCTCACTTCTCGGTAGAATCCGGTTCTGTCCGATACAGTGTAGCCGGAAAGTTGCGCTGTGGGTTCGAGGCAGGCGCTCCGTTCGTCGGTCACTGCCACGTAGTCCATATCCCTATCTGCAGTGATGAAGAGTGTAACGCGGACTTTCATACCTTTCTTTAATGTGATACCCTCCTTTGGCGTCACTTCTCCATTCTCTCCCTCTACAAGAGCAACTATACTCTTTCGTATCGAGAGTTCCGGCACTTCGGAAGCAACTACATCAAGAATAGGAGACTCATATTGGGCAACAACTCCTCCCCATGCCGGAGAATATCCATTTCTTGATATAGTCAGCGTCTTTTTAGAAGCATCCTTCGCGTTCAAGGTCATAGTAAAAGCCCCTGTCAGTTTTGCTGTCTCAGGAATGGAGAGTTTCTTTCCTTTAAGGCAGAACTCAGGTGTGGCAGATATTGTTTGAGCGGTCCAATCGGTGCCGGAAGTCAATATGGCATTAACTGTCTCGACTGTGTAAGTCGATTTGCCCCAATCCTGGTATTGACGTCCGAGTACAAGCCATTGGCGGAGTGAATCGACAATCTTGTTAGATGGTTGGATCTCTGCGAATGCCTCAAGCACAAGAGTAGTGGTCTGGATAGTAGACATTCCGCCCCAACCTGAGTTGAGATTGTCAAACCACATTCCCTTCTCAGGCGACTCACTTGCATATTGACGGAGCGACTCAAGAATCTCACTTGCAGTCTTGTGGTCGCCTGCTCTCCACAGGAGAGTGGCAGCCTTGGCTTTCCCGCCGATTCCCATATCCTTCCATTCCTTAGCAATATCCTTGTATGCTTTTGCAGCAATGGAGTTCATCTCTGAAGAAACTGCATCTTTAGTGAGATATGATGTCGGGAAAGAACTCCTGACATATAGCCAGTCGAGCATGTAGCTCAATGATTCCCCTTTCTTATGATACTTCTTGTAATCCTTTACAGTCTCAGAATCTACATATCGGATTGCAGACCTTACCATCCCTTCAGGATTGTTCAGTTGCTTCATGGCTCCATCTTTTATTATCATTGCAAAGTGGCGAAGCACATTTTGTGTGATGTAGGAAGACGGTTGCATCTCCGGACACCAACTCCAGCCGCCGCTCCGATCTTGAAGTGCACGGATATCATCAAGAATCTGATTGATGCTCTTCAGAGCCTCCTCATCATCGAGTAGCGAACCAAGACGGCTCATGCGGAGAGTCTCGGATTCTGCATTATTCACCCAAGGAGTGTTGTTGAGTTCTGTTATTTTCAGATTTCCATCCTTCTCGAGATTGCTCTTTAAAGCAGCGAACTGTGAATTTTGGTCGGAGAGTAGAGTCTCAAGACCCCTCTTCAAGTTATCATTGGATGAAATAAGATTGTATGCAACAGCATTGCCGAAGAGAGCACGCATTTTTGCCGTGATGCTTTTTGAGTCAGGCACCACAATATCAGGGAGTGCTGTGAGGCAATACCATGCCGGATTGTCGCAATATTGGAGAGTCACCTGGTCAGAATCATTGAACTTAGGAAGTTTTACCTCAAATTCTTTACCATCGGGTGCAATCCAGAAAGGAGTTGACTCCACAACAGGAGAAGATGCAGGAAGCACCGGGATGAGAGCCTGCTCGCCGTCACGATGTCCGTCTGCTTCTGCATAAGCACGGAAACCTACAGATGAAACATTTGAAGACACGCTCCATGTCAAATTGATTAATGAATTGGCAGAAGGCTCAATCTCTCCAGAATTAATATCTTTTGCCTCGATGGTCTTCCCTGAAATCAAATCGACAAGTTCTATGCGGCAATTTGGAGAGCAATTGGCATCCGAATTATTAAATACAGTAGCTGTCAAAGTGATGACATCTCCTGTGCGCACAAACCGAGGAGCATGTGTTGTCACCATTATTGGTTTTGAAGCTACAGTCTCCAGAGATACCTTGGCAGTTTGGAGAGCCTTGTCATAGCCAATCATTTGGAATGCCCAAGTGGTATTGAAATTTGGCAGGGTGAAATCAATGTTCACATTTCCATCGTTGTCAGACTTAAGATAAGGCATAAAGAATGCCACCGGGAATTCTGCCTCACGCAATTCAGCCGCGGCATTATTTTCGATAGCCGCTCCGTTGCCTGCATCTGCACTGACTTCCATGGCAGTTTCTTCCACTTCCATCACCGCATCGTCAGCATCAGCTAATGCTCCTTCGTATTTCATAGCAGATGCAGGAGCTGCCATTTTCATTGATGTCATTGAGCGTGAGGTGGTTTTCACTGTAGACATCACCTCATTTTTAATGCCACTAACATAATATAAACCACCACTATAATCTCTAATTCCATCAAGACCCCAGGCTTGCCCATAGTTATTTATATTCGGAAAATACAGATCTGATGTAGTAAGATATTTATTAGTCTTAAGCGCATAGTGCATATGCTGCATGAAATTATTGTCTTCTCTCATGCTGTAAAACCTGTCATATCTTCCTGCTGAAGGGGAGAAATTCCAATTGAATGGAGTGATAGCATTGAGTGCGGCATCAGTCATGACGGCAAGCGCTGGAAGATCAGCCACATTTCCCGAATTGCGATAAAAACGGAATGACCATCTTTCTTCATCGCCCGCCGACACCTTATCGCGGAAAGTCTCGGTAGAAACCTTGAGATAATCTTCTGAAGAGGCTGAAAGAATACTGATATTTTCAAACTGTGAATCCAGATTTGACATATAGCAGAGATTAAGCATATATTTCTGATTCCCTTCCGGTGCATTAACCGGCACAGTCAGATTATCTTTATTTACATGCAACCAATCCATCGACAAGATCTCACCATCGCGCGACAATACTGCAGGTATCCATCTGTCAGCCACTCCACTTCCTACTGTGACATTTACAATGCGGTCATTATCTTTCGCTATTATTTTTGTCTCCGGTGTCCAGAGTGCTGTCCCTGCCGGGGCTGCCTTATCAGACTTTCGCCACATAATAAAAGAAGCGTCTGCCTTAACATTAGCATCATCAGATAGTGCTACCTCTATCTCATATTTAGCCGAAGGATAATTCTTTGTGGTAAGTTTCAAGATAGGCGAAATGAATGTACCTTCTCCTACAACTGCATCCGTAGCCACATCCTTAATCCTATAAGTTAGGTCCTTCTTGACTTTTCTGCCCAGCATGTCATTGACATAAAATAGGATATTGGGTATGCTGTCAGAGATCTCCAATGTCGTACCATTATTCGCGGCTTGTATATTGTATTCCTTTCCAATTGCGAATCTCTCTTGTGGCCCAGACTGTGTCTCTCCTGCAGGTGATGTGGCTGAGAGTTGGACACGGAAGATGCCTCTTTCAAACTGAGTTCTCTTGAGATTCGCAGTAGGAATCTCAATTTCATATTTCCCTTCAGAATCGGCAGTGACAGAGGAATCGAATGTGGCTCCTCCCTGGTAGAACCATCTCATCGGCGGACGATATGAAATGCTGTACTTGACAGTTGCATCTGAAACCGGCATACCGGAGTAGGTGAGTACCTGTCCTTTAAGCCTTACAACATCACCCGGATTTACCTCTTCTTCAGAATGTTCAGAAGTGATGAAGAATGTGGGCGCAACATAGTCGGCAACCTGAATATAAGTATTGCCAAGCCATTTATGGTTCTCATCATATGCGGCTATCTGCCAATTTCCGAGTAGTCCCTGAGTAGGAATGGAGAATTCGGCAGTTGCTCTGCCATAACTGTCTGATACTAAACTTTGGGAAGCAACCTCCTTATTATTGGCATCCATGAGGCTTACATCAATCTTACGATTAGCAATAAGACTCATATCAAATCCCTTGGAATTATAGGCTATAATAGCAATTTTTATGCAGTCTCCCGGATGGCAAATGGCTCTTTCTGCAAGAACTTGCACGCGGTCTCTGCTGGTAGTATCTGCCTTGAATGCAGAATTATAATATCGTGAATTATTGCTCCATTTCGATCCTTCATAGGAAGCCTCTATTTCAAATCTCTCTTCTGACACAGTTACACTGCCATCCTTGTCAGTAGTAAGCGTCTTTGCAAGTTGGCGTGGAACAGAATAGTTTTTTCTCGTGTATACTTTTACCTGTGCTCCCTCGATAGGTTTTCCATTCTCACCGTCTATTACAAACACGCGTGTGGATGCGTCAGGATATGACAATGACATCACACTGATGTCGCTCACAGTGAATGGTTGTCGCCAATTTTCATTAAGAATTGATGAGTAAATACCCTTAGCATCGGCAGTGGCGCTTGGTATTACCACATAAGTTCCTTTGGGAAGAGTACCGATTTCAACCTTTGTGGTGGCTTTAAATGGTAAAGTTCCTTCGGCAGTGGCTTTTGCTGCTTTCACAAGTCGGCATCTTGCAGCCACGTCTTTTGTTCGAGGCGACCTTTCTGCATTTATATATGGAGTGTAATCATATACGAGAATCCAAGATTCATTGCAGTTGCTCATCGTCACATCCATAGAGATTGAAGAAGATGACAGATATTGATTCATAAATCCAATTTCTGCATAGGGTCTTGTCATCTCATTGATGATATTTTTCAAACTGTTGACATACATTCCCTTCGGAAAGTTGTCAATTGACTTTTTCAAAAGTTCCAAATACTCTTTTTGAGAATATGGAAAAGCAGACTCTACTCCGGAGAGAGGGTCTTCATTGAGATATTCTTTTAAGTTGGATAAAATAAGTTGCTCGCCTTCAGTTCCTTTTACTTTATCGTATGCAGCCAATAGCGATTTCATCCTCAGGCTATATGGAAGATTATTAGCCTTGTCTGTGAGGGCATTTGCGAGAAGAAGGGATTGATTGCGTGAGGATGCTTCGGCAATAAGTTTGTCGATCACTTCATCTCTTAAGGCAGAACATTTTTGTGAAGGGGTGACTGCCTCGTTAGCAGAAGAGAAAAATGGAATTACGTCTCTTGTTGCATCAGCATATTCATTTAGAAGTGTGATGCATTGTTGGAACAAGAATTCATTAACAGTCATGCCAAAAGAATAGGCTTGATCAGAATTGTTAAGAATTTTATTCCACTCTTTCAATGGTTTTGTGTCATTACCACCATTGTCGATAATTAGACGACAGAGATCAAGGACTTTGTCGGCAAAAATATCCTTACTCCACTCATATGGATTAGAAGGAATGGAGTCAAGCGACAATTGACGGTCATCGGCTTTCCATCTTTGTAAGTTATAGATGGAATAATAGATTTTAGCTTCAACCAGATAAAAGGCGGCTTTCCATTCTTTGGGTGCAATTAAGGCAATGCTGTCAAGTTTCGCCAGCCCATCTGTGGCATTCTCCTTGCTTATCAAATTAGATGCAGTAGTAGATTGGATAGCAGCTTCTACGGCTGAGGGCCAGTCACCGTGGGCAACTGCCTTTTCAAGATTAGCCAAAGCTGTTTTCTCCACTGTCTTCGGATATGCGAAATCTGGTTCGTTCATAACTTTTGAAGAAGTTTTTTTCGCTGCTGTTGCTGTGAAAAGCAGCCCTCCTAAAAGCACGACAGTTGCCAAAGTGGCAACTGTACGTAGTGATATTATTTTATGTATCATAAATTTGAAATGTCAATAATGTTGTGCAAACCGGATGTCAAAGATCTATGGGTGAATGTAGACATGCTTCATCGGCATTTGGACAATCCTTTTTGTCCTTTGGCTTTTTGTCAGCATTTCGTCCACCCTTATTGTCGTGAGAATGGTTTCCACCATGATGTTTCTTACGCATTTCCTTCATCTTCTCGAAGAATTTTTCTTCTGCCTGATGCATATTGTAGATTTGCTTGGCAGAGAGGAAAGACTCAAGTTTAGCATCAAATCTTTTTGTGATTTCATTATGGGTTTCTCTTGACTTTTGCTGAAGTTCAGAGAGTTTTTTGTAGTCTGCTTCTGAAGCATTCTTGTTTTTCTTCAACTCGCGTTCAAATTTCCAAACTTCTGCGCCCGACTCCCGACATTCTTTTTCATACTCCTTATATATAGGAGTAAATTCAGCTTTCTGTTTTTCAGAAAGTTCCATTTCCTTTGCGAGAAAATCGATTTTAAACTTTTGCAATTCCTCCATCATCTTAGCCCGATCCTTTTCCTGTGCTAAAGCCACGGGCAAGGATATGATGGTCATTAAAAGTAATAAAAGATATTTTTTCATGTCTTAAGTGTTACATTTCAGTGTTGTCGAAGTCGGCTTTAAAGTCATCGAAGGAGGAGTATTGTGAACAGATTTCATCTTCGAGCATGAACATTTCGCTGTTGTCAGTAGGCATCATCCATTCGGAGTGGTCGGCATCAGCCATTGCAAGAGCAACAGATTCCGGCGGATTGTCAAGGCTGAGGTCGGAAGTGCTCATCATATGAAACATCTTCATCATACACCAGATTCCGGCAAACATAGCCGCCATGTAGATGTATGGTTGCACTTTCTTCCACATGGAGAGTTTTTCGGGTTTCTTTTCCTGATATTCCGGCAAATTCTCCATTATTTTGCTCCTGACACTGTCGAAATAGTTGTCGGGAACAGTGTACCCTGTCTTTCCTCCGACCTTTTCGAGTATGTTGTGTTCAGTTTTCATGTAGAGTTATATCAATATAAATGTGTGAATTATAAATGTTAAAATTGTGAATTGAGGCATTGTTGCCTTGTTTCTGAATATGTGACAAGTATATGTACTATTGGTTTAACGTTAAAAAATAAAAAATGCTATTGTGGAATCAGATTTTTTGTATTAACTTTGTGTCCAAATGGCAAAAACTGCACTTCCGATAGATGAAAAGAAGCTGATAGAGCAGCTTCAAGATCCGAAGACTGCGTCAGCAGCCTTCGATAATCTCATGCGTCTATATGGAGAGCCTGTATATTGGCAGATAAGAAAGTTGGTAGTGCGCCATGAGGATGCAGATGATATTCTACAGAATGTGTTTCTAAAAGCATGGAACAATCTCCAAAATTTCCGTGGAGATGCAAAACTCTCTACTTGGCTATTCAAAATTGCCATAAATGAATCTATCAATTTCATAAACAAGGAAAAGACCCGAAATCAATATAATGCCGAAGAAGGAGACGATTCATATCTACTGAATAACATTCAAGCCGACGAATATTTTGACGGAGATGAATTGCAAGCAGAGCTATTGAAAGCCGTAGCAAAGTTGCCGGAAAAGCAAAGGCT
>CAZCZX010000109.1:0-9078 GCA_964503095.1 uncultured Sangeribacter sp. | reverse complement strand
CTGAACAAAATCCCGAAAACTGGTGGGAATATATTAAAGAGGTGACAAAAAGCGTCCTTAATATCTCTAAAGTAAACCCTGCCGATATTAAGGCTATTGGCTTTTCATTCCAGATGCACGGTCTCGTCTGCATTGACAAAGACCGCAACCTGCTTCGCGATGCTATCATCTGGTGCGACTCGCGTGCAGTCCCTTATGGTCAGAAGGCTTTCGAGGATCTTGGAGAAGAACAGTGTCTCACTCACCTCCTTAACTCTCCTGGCAATTTCACTGCTGCGAAACTCGCCTGGGTGAAAGAAAATGAGCCGGAAGTGTTTGAGAAAATATATAAGATAATGCTCCCTGCCGACTACATCGCTATGAAGATGACCGGCGAAATCTGCACTACTCCTGAAGGTATATCTAACTATGTGCTTTGGGATTTCAAGGAAAATGCTCCTGCTAAATTCTTGATGGACTATTTCGGCTTTGACATGGAAATTCTTCCTGAAGTGAAACCTACTTTCAGCATTCAAGGTCGTCTTCTCCCTGAACCGGCTAAAGAACTCGGTCTCGAACCGGGAACTCCTGTCACTTATCGTGCCGGCGACCAGCCAAATAATGCCCTCAGTCTTAATGTATTCAATCCCGGTGAGATCGCTGCTACTGGTGGTACTTCCGGCGTGGTTTATGCTATCAACGGCAAAATCGATTGCGATCCTAAGTCAAGGGTCAATTGCTTCGCTCATGTCAACCATACTGCTGAAGAGCCTCGTGTTGGTGTCCTAACTTGTATTAATGGCACTGGCATTCTCAATAGCTGGATCAAACGCAATATTGCTGACCCGGGTATGAGTTACGACGATATGAACCGTATGGCTGAGTCTGTTCCTGTCGGTGCTGAGGGTGTCAGCATCATTCCGTTCGGCAATGGTGCAGAACGTATCCTTCAGAACAAGGAGACCGGTTGCTCTATCTTCGGCATCAACTTCAATATCCACAATAAAGCCCATCTGATGCGTGCCGCACAAGAAGGTATTGTTTTCTCCTTCATGTATGGTATCGAAATCACGGAGGCTATGGGGCTGAAAGTTGATACTATTCATGCCGGACACGCCAATATGTTCCTTAGCCCTCTCTTCCGCGAGACTCTGGCAGCCGTAAGCGGAGCCACTATCAAACTCTATGAGACTGACGGTAGTGTGGGTGCAGCGAAAGGTGCTGGAATCGGTGCCGGAATCTACAAGGACAACAACGAGGCATTTGCGACTCTCAAGAAAATCACAGAGATCACTCCTCCTGCCGACCGTGAGCCTTACCTAAAGGCCTACAAACTCTGGAAAGAGCGCCTAAATCTCCTCCACAAAGACTAATAAAATTCCAAGTTGCTCAATTAGACTTATTAGACCTATAAGCCCCATTAGGCCTGTTAGCCCAATAAGACTAATACACTCAAAATCAGACATCAATAACCTAAATAATAACATCTAAATAATGGCACAGAAAGAATACTTTCCTGGCATAGGAAAAATCAAGTTCGAGGGCACTTCAAGCTACAATCCCCTCGCCTATCGTTACTATGACGCTGAAAAGCTCATCCTTGGCAAACCAATGAAAGAATGGCTCAAGTTCGCTATGGCTTGGTGGCACACTCTTTGCGCTGAAGGTGGCGACCAGTTCGGTGGCGGCACAAAGAAATTCCCTTGGAATGTTGGCGAAACTGCTGTTGAGCGTGCTAAGAACAAGGTTGACGCTGGCTTCGAAATCATGGAAAAACTTGGTGTTGAATATTTCTGCTTCCACGATGTTGACCTCGTTGAAGAAGGAAATTCAGTTGAAGAATATGAAGCTAACCTCAAGGCTGTTGTGGCTTACATCAAAGAAAAGATGCAGGGCACTAACATCAAGAACCTCTGGGGCACTGCTAACGTATTCGGTAATGGCCGCTATATGAACGGTGCTGCTACAAACCCTGACTTCGACGTTGTGGCTCGTGCTGCTGTTCAGATCAAGAACGCTATCGACGCTACTATCGAACTCGGCGGTCAGAACTACGTATTCTGGGGTGGTCGTGAAGGCTATATGAGCCTACTCAACACTGACCAGAAGCGTGAGAAAGAGCATCTCGCTACTATGCTCACAATGGCTCGCGACTACGCTCGCAGCAAAGGCTTCACTGGCACATTCCTCATCGAGCCTAAACCAATGGAACCAAGCAAGCACCAGTATGATGTTGACACTGAGACTGTAATCGGCTTCCTCAAGGCTCACGGTCTTGAAAAGGATTTCAAGGTAAATATCGAGGTTAACCACGCTACTCTTGCTGGTCACACTTTCGAACACGAACTCGCAGTTGCTGTTGACAATGGTATGCTCGGCTCTATCGACGCTAACCGTGGCGACTACCAGAATGGCTGGGACACTGACCAGTTCCCTATCGACAACTATGAGCTCACTCAGGCTATGATGCAGATCATCCGCAACGGTGGTCTTGGCAATGGCGGTACTAACTTCGACGCTAAGACTCGTCGTAACTCTACCGATCTCGAAGATATCTTCATTGCTCACATCGCTGGTATGGATGCTATGGCTCGCGCTCTTGAATGTGCTGCTAATGTTCTTGAGAAGTCTCCTTACAAGAAGATGCTTGCTGACCGCTACGCTTCATTTGACGCTGGCAAGGGCAAAGAATTCGAAGAAGGCAAACTCACTCTCGAACAGCTCGCTGAAATCGGTCGCGAAGTTGGTGAACCGGCTCAGACTTCAGGCAAGCAGGAACTCTACGAAGCTATCATCAACATGTACGCTTAATCTAATGATGAATGATTAATTATTAATGATAAGTTAATAATTGTCATTGCTTATGAAAAATATGCTTGGGAAGGCAGAAATCCTGCCTTCCCATTTTTCAATTAATAAGATTTATGAATTCAGCATTTCTAAAATCATTAACCCTAACATCCATCTTCTGCTTCTCCGCCGCTGCAGAGCGCAGCGACTCCCAACTTTGGCTCCCAGAGGCAAAAGACTTTTCTTGCAGTGTAGAGTATGCAGGCAAAGATCCTATCGCTCTTAACGCGGCAGAAATTCTCTCCAATTATTCTCCCGACGATTATTTCAGTCAAATAAAACTCATAGAAAACAAAAAAGGCTTCAATAATTCTGAAGCCTACAAAATATCTGTTGACAGTCTTTCCCATTCTATAACTGTCACTTCCCCTTCTGCTCAGGGTCTCCTTTATGGTGCCCTATCCCTTTATCGTCCCGCATCCTCCTTTAATCGTACGGATGCCCCCAAACATGGACTCCGTGTACTCAATCATTGGGACAATCTTGACGGCACCATCGAAAGAGGCTACTCAGGCAAAAGCATCTGGAACTGGGACTCACAGCTCTCCGATGATCAAATCGCTCTTTATAAGAAATATGCTCTTGCCAATGCAATGGCTGGCATCAACGGTACTGTCCTCAACAATGTCAATGCCTCTCCTAATATGCTCTCTCATGAAAAACTGGAAAGAGTAGCAGAAATCGCCGATATTCTCCGTCCTTATGGAATAAAAGTTTATCTCTCTGTCAATTTTGCTTCTCCAAGCGTTATTGGTGGGCTGGACACTGCCGACCCTCTTGATAAGAACGTTGCAAAATGGTGGAAAGATAAAGTAAAGGAAATTTATGCTCTTATTCCTGATTTTGGTGGTTTTCTTGTGAAAGCCAACAGTGAAGGTCAACCCGGTCCATGTGATTTCGGAAGGACTCATGCAGAAGGTGCCAACATGCTTGCTAAGGCATTAAAACCCTTCGGTGGACAGGTGATGTGGCGTGCCTTCGTTTATTCCCCCTCCGATCCCGACCGCGCCAAGCAAGCTTATGCCGAGTTTAATCCTCTTGATGGTAAGTTTGACGATAATGTCTTGGTTCAGGTGAAAAATGGTCCGGTAGACTTTCAACCCCGGGAACCCTTCAGTCCCCTTTTCGGAGGTATGAATAAAACTCCTCTTATTGCTGAATTGCAGATTACACAGGAATATCTTGGTCATGCCAATCATCTTGCCTATCTTGCTCCAATGTGGGTGGAATTTTTTGAGGAAGCTCCATCAGAGAATATCAAGGGCGTTGCCGGAGTAGCAAATATCGGCACTGATGATAACTTCACTGGTCATCCACTTGCTCAGGCAAATTGGTATGCTTTTGGCAGACTCGCTTGGGATCCGACTCTTACATCTGAAGATATAGTTGAGGAATGGGCAGGAATAACTCCTTGGATCAACATTGACGAAAAGAAAATGTCTGAGTTCAAAAAAATGATGTGCGATAGTCGTGAGCATGTTGTTGACTATATGATGCCTATTGGTCTGCATCATCAATTTGCATGGGGCCACCACTACGGCCCGCAACCCTGGTGTGAGATTCCGGGCGCAAGAGCCGACTGGTTGCCAAAATATTATCACAAAGCAGACAAAAACGGTATAGGGTTTGACAGGACTGTTGCCACAGGAAGTGGAGCCACTGCTCAATATCCTGATGCAGTTGCCAAAATTATTGAGAATCCCAATACATGTCCCGAAAAATATCTTCTCTGGTTTCATCATCTCGATTGGAATCACCGTTTGTCTTCGGGTGAAACCCTCTGGCAAGCACTCAACCGCCATTATGACTCCGGAGTTGATGGAGTGGCTGATATGCGCAAGACTTGGCAAAATCTTGAAGGATGCACTGCCCCGGATATTTATAAGGATGTAGAAAATCGTCTGCTGACTCAGCATAAGGATGCTATATGGTGGCGTGACGCATGCCTTGAATATTTCGGCGACATCGCTGGATTAAAACCCAATAAATTATCCATGCACTCCCTCGAAGAAATGATCCCCGTAGAACTCGGTATCGACAACTACACCAATCCCTCCCCATCCCTCCTTAATTCCAAACGTTGATGAAATCTAAATTATTTTTCACCTCTCTCCTACTCCCCTTTCTCTTATCTGCAGTCCCACCTACTCGTACTCCCGACTATCTTATATTGGGCGGTGAGTTAGGCAATTCCTCTGCTTCTTCTATAGAAGATATCCGGACTATTTTTCCTAAACTAAAAGAAATGGGTCTGAACACTGTCCTTATGCCGGTCTATTGGGAACTCATAGAGCCATCTGAAGGACAATTTGACTTCTCTCTTCTCGATGAAGCCCTCTCTACTGCAAAGGCAAACGATCTCAAGATTGTTCCTCTTTGGTTTGGAGCCTGGAAAAACTCAATGAGTTGTTATGCACCGTCATGGGTAAAAATCAATACCAAGCGTTTTCCTCGTGCCATTACAGAGCAAGGAAAACCTCTTGAAATCCTTAGTGCATTCAGTGATGAAGTGCTCAAAGCCGACTTAAATGCATTCAATGCCTTCCTTGCCTATCTGAAGGAAAATGATCATGATAATACTGTAGCCATGATTCAGATTGAGAATGAAATAGGTATGCTTGAGTCAGCACGCGATCATTCAAAACTCGCAAATAAAGTCTACGAAAAGGGTATACCGGATGCTTTGGCAAAAAAACTTCAGGTTAAGCCCGGTTCTTCCTGGAAAGACCTTGCCGAAGCCCAAGACTATGCTGATGAGATGTTTATGGCTTGGTATTATGCACAATATGTAGAAAATCTTGCAAAGGCAGCACGTGAAAAACTGCCTGAAACTCCACTTTATGTAAATGCAGCCCTTGACAGCCGAGGTCGTCGTCCGGGTCAATATCCCTCTGCGGGACCTATAGCCCGTCTTGCAAATATCTGGAAAACTGGTGCGCCATCAATTGATTTTGTTTCTCCTGATCTCTATGATCCCCCATTTGCCCCATGGTTTCTACAATATGATTTCCCGGATAACCCTCTCTTCATTCCGGAAATTAGACGTTCTGTCAATAGTGGAACCCACGCTTTCTATGCAGTAGGAGAACATGATGCTATCGGTTTTAGTCCATTTTCTATTGAAAATGCCTCAAAAGAGGAAGCAGAAAGACTCAATCAATCATATACCCTTCTAAAGAAACTTGCTCCATATTGCACCAAGAAATATGACAGCTACGGTCTCCTATTTGATGCTGAGAATGCCAGAGAATCAAAGGTTGTGGAGCAAGATGGTCTTAAGACAATATCCAATCATTTCTTCACACTCCCCTGGGATAGCAGAGCCACAGATGGAAGTGTTTGGCCCGATGGTGGAGGCATGATTATTCGGCTCGCCAAAGATGAATATCTGATTGCCGGAACAGGGATTGTAGTAAAGTGGGAATCCGCAAACGAATCTTCCTCTGATAAAAAACTCGGTGAAGACGGCTTTATGCTTTCTGGAGATAACACAAAAGAAACTGCATGGAATGGGAAAGAACGAATTGGCATCTTAAGTTGCGATGAAGTTGACATTAACCCCGACGGCTCTTTCAAAGTTATCCGACGTCTAAATGGCGACGAAACTCACCAAGGACGCCACGTCCGCATTGGAGTAGACGATTACAAAGCCCTTCACGTCAAACTCTACCGCTACTAATCAACTAAATTACACCAAGAATTATAAAAGGGACGCCGTTGGGCGCCCCTTTATAATTCAAGTCTCAGCCCGGAGGGCTGATTATCTTGTTATCCGGAGTGGTCTTTCCAAGTCTCAGCCCGGAGGGCTGATTATCTTGTTAACCCCGAGCGAAGCTCGGGGCTAATATCTCTATAAAATGAGTATGACCCCGGAGGGGTCATACTTTCCTTCATTTATACTCACTTCTTCAGCACTTTCTTACCATCTACGATGTAGAGCCCTGCCGGAAGCTCAGAGAAATCAGTGTCTGCAGGCAATCTAAATCCATCAATAGTATAGATCCCCTTCGGACCCTCCACTTCTGAATCAACTTCATCCACACCGGTGCAATCAACTCCACCAAGACCTCTAACTACTCCAGCATATACATGCTTGCGATACATCGTCCCATTAGTCCAGATACCTACCGGAGTATTGGCGCGCCATCCGCTATTGGCTGGAGAATCTGTCGGACACCAGAAGCAGAATGCCCATTGCTGTTCCACTGGAACGAGGCGCAAATATTCCTTAATTATCCATTCAGTGAAGTCAGCCATATTCTGATGTTGCTTCTCGGTCATGTTTGCAGTAGCCACATCCTGACCATTGGCATTGACATAACCCATGTCAAACTCACTTACACGTACAAGTTTTCCTGATTCTGCCATCAACTTAAACATATTGGTAATGTGTTTCTTCTTGCTTGCCAATGTCCCGGAATTCTCGTAATAGGATATATGCATCTGAGTGCCTATACCATCAATATAAGTCTCACCATCTGCCTCCCATTTCTTTATCCAGTTGATCAGTGATTTCACTTTCTTATTGTCATCCCAATCGCTTTCAAGATTATAGTCGTTGATGAAGAGCTTTATATCCTCAGGTCCATACATGCGGGCATATTTCACAGCACTGCGTACATATTCCAGATCACCCATATGATCCTGCCAGTAGAAGGCATCTCCTCCTACATCCCAGGTGGCTTCTCCATTGAATCCTTCAGAATGCTGAAGTGTATAATTGCCTTCGCCATCGTTTCCGCCTCCGCCGATGGCTTCATTCACAACATCCCATGCTTTCACTTTGCCGTCGCATGCCTCCATCATTCCCTTAATCCACTTCTCCATTGCACCACTTAAGATCTCACATTTCTCTTCCTTCGTGAGTGGAGTATTCTGTGGTATCTGTAAATAAAAATCGCTTTGCTCTATTTGGGGAGCAACAATGCTTCCCGATGCCTTCTTCATTTTAAAGCAAGAGAGGTCATCGCCATCGATATTTCCGTTTGTCAATGTCTCCTTGCCTCCTATCTTAAGGCTGATATTGTCGAAATAGTAATTGTTAGCATCTGCTAATTCACTTAGATTGAAAGCGATTGACTTTCCTCCCTTTACAAAATTACCCTTTACGTTAATTGTCTTCCACTCCGTTCCGAAATCGATGTTTCCTAACGCCTGGTAATCAACGTAGCTTCCTGGACTTGTATGAATTTGAGTAGATGCGTAGGCTTTTTTATCTGCGCGTACCTCTGCTGTAAACTCATAGCTCTGTCCGGCTGTGAACGATGATGGGCACACAATCCAGAACTGATTGTCCCAAACTTCTGATGTCTTAGCTGAAGCCTCCACTTTTAGATAACGACGCTTCTCATCGATCTTCATAGCCCCGACTGATTCCTCCACATTGATATTGCGGATATAAATGTCTCCTACAAAATCGCCACACTGAAGAAGCAAGAAAGGATGGTTGATTGGACTTGTATATTTTACTGTCACTTTCTCCCAATCTGTAGAGAATTTGAAGTCAGTGTTGCTGCCGCTACCCCAATCTCCAAGTTTTGAATGCATAGTGCCTGCTTCAGATCCCTTGATTTCATAAGTGATATTATAGGTCTTGCCTGCCTCAGTAGGTATATTGTCGTAGCAAACAAATTGAACTTCCCAAGAACCTATCTTTTTTGTAGTGTGGATATGTAATCCATCTGTGTTAGAGAAATTCAACGAAAAGCCATACTGATTTTTATCTGAGGTCCATCCTACATTCTGCTGAGTTCGGAAGTCCTTGCCCCCTATAATGGCATATACCATTGTATCGGGATTCTCAAACGGAACGGCTGGTTTATCCTTGATAAGACCCCTGAGCCAACCGTTAGGTTGCTGCGAATGCCATGCAAGTGTATGTCCATACAGATTGATTCCGGCTTTTTCTGTAGCAGATACGAATTTTTTCACTTTTGAGAAATCCATTCCTCCATTGCCATTGACACAACTTGCCATCTTCATGGCATTTCCAGCCACGGTCTCCGTGAAATTGTCATTGATCATTCCGGCTGTAGAGCTATTATTGAGATAATCATCCACAATGATAGCACCTCCAAGTCGGAAATTAGGATACTTGTCATAGTCAATGTAATTCTTGAGAGGAGCAAACTCCTTCAAGTAATCATAGTTGGGATCCTTCGGATTCCCCTGCTCATAATTCTTTAACGTCTGTGCCGAAGCCAAAACAAAAGAAAGAGCCAAAATGCCTGTTACTGTTGTTTTTTTCAT
>CAZCZX010000108.1:6743-9123 GCA_964503095.1 uncultured Sangeribacter sp. | reverse complement strand
GCTGATGCCTGGGTCGAAGCCCTTCCTGTCGGCAACTCCCGCATGGGTGCCATGATCTTCGGAGGTATTAACCGGGAACGTATCCAACTCAACGACGAGACCTTCTGGGCAGGCAGCCCCCACAATAACAATAACCCCGAAGGAATAAAACATCTCCAGGAAATCCGCCAACTTATTTTCGATGGTAAAGAAAAGGAAGCCGAAAAACTGATCAATGAATATTACATGACCCCTCATCATGGAATGCCATATCTAACCCTCGGCTCCCTCTACATAAACTTTAACCATAAAGGCGAAACATCTGAATATCGCCGTCAACTCGATATCTCAAAAGCCGTATCTGAAGTAAACTATAAAGTTGGAGACATCAATTACAAGCGCGAGACAATCGCCTCCCTCCCCGACGGAGTAATTATGGTGAATCTGACTGCCGACAAAGCCAAAGCCCTCAATATTTCCCTCGAATATGATACTCCCGAAGGCGGCACTTTTAAATTTGTCAACAAGGGTATGGATATCACCATCCCCGGGCGTGAGCATGAAGGTATTCCAGCAGGTTTGACTGCAAAATGTGGCATCCGTGTCAAATCTAACGGTAAAATCTTCGCAAAAGAAGGAATGCTCAACATTGAAGATGCCGATTACGCCACAATTTACATCGCTTCCGCCACAAATTACGTAAATTATAAAGATATAAGCGGAAATCCTGATAAAATTGTCGCAAATCTTCTCAAAAATGCGATGAAAAAGGATTATGCAAATGCTCTTGCATCTCATACTGCAACTTATAAGCAACAATTCGACAGGGTTTCACTAACACTCCCTTCCAATGGCACATCTGATAAGGAAACCCATCTCAGGGTAGCCGACTTCAAGAACAATTATGACCCTTCACTCCTCGCTCTTCTCTTCCAATATGGCAGGTATCTCCTCATTTCCTCTTCTCAACCCGGTGGACAACCGGCTAATCTACAAGGAGTATGGAATGAGTCAAATTATGCCCCTTGGGATAGCAAATACACTATCAATATCAATGCTGAAATGAACTATTGGCCTGCAGAGGTCACAAACCTTTCCGAATGCCACCAACCTCTTTTCGACCTCGTTGAAGACCTGAGTCATACCGGAGCCGAAACAGCTAAAACTTTATATGGCGCCGACGGTTGGGTTGCCCATCATAACACAGATGCATGGCGTATATGTGGACCTGTGGACATGGCACGATACGGTATGTGGCCCAACGGTGGTGCGTGGCTCGCAACTCATCTCTGGGATCACTATCTTTTCACCGGCGACAAGGATTTCCTCAAGAAATATTATCCTGTTATCAAAGGTACAGCCGATTTCTATATGTCGGCAATGCAGGAAGATCCTCACACCGGCTATCTCGTGACTACGCCATCAATGTCGCCGGAACATGGTTACGGAAGCAGCTGGATCACCGCCGGATGCACTATGGACAATCAAATCGCATTTGATGCTCTAAACAACACTCTCAAGTGTGCTGAAATTCTCGGTGAGGATGCTCAATATTTAGCACGACTTCAGAATGCAATATCAAAACTCCAACCTATGAAAGTGGGTAGATATGGTCAACTTCAGGAATGGACTGTTGATGCGGATAATCCCAAGGACCAGCACCGCCATGTATCTCATCTTTACGGTCTTTACCCCTCCAATCAGATAACACCTACCTCAACTCCAAATGCTTTCGTGGGTGCCAAAAATTCCCTCATCCAGCGTGGAGATATGGCTACCGGTTGGAGCATCGGCTGGAAACTGAATCTGTGGGCTCGACTCCTTGATGGAAATCATGCCGACAAAATCATCAACAATTTTGTGACTCTTCTTCCCGCAACCGACAAGGTGGATTATTCAGGCTCGAAGGATGGAAGGCTTTATCCGAATCTCTTTGACGCTCACCCTCCATTCCAGATTGATGGAAACTTCGGTTTCACTGCAGGGGTAGCCGAAATGCTCCTCCAAAGCCATGACGGTGCAGTCCAACTCCTCCCTGCACTCCCCGACACTTGGACTGAAGGGGAAGTGAAAGGACTGAAGGCAAGAGGAAACTATACTGTAGATATGAATTGGAACAAAGGGCAACTCGCTGAAGCCAATATCCATTCAAATATAGGAGGCAAACTAAGACTTCGTTCCTACGTTCCCCTCGAAGGTGAAGGCTTGACAGTTGCAGAAGGCTCTGTCCAAAATACCCTCCTCTCACCAACAAAACTGGCAGATGCCCAACTAAGCCCAGAGACAACAAAAGCCTTCCCCCTCCTCCTAAAAACCTACGAATACGACCTCGACACAACCCCAGGCCAAACCTACACCCTGACCAGAGCAAAGTAACGTAAGCAAGCATGCTCCGCATGCG
>CAZCZX010000108.1:0-6643 GCA_964503095.1 uncultured Sangeribacter sp. | reverse complement strand
GCGTCCCCGCGCGTCAAAAAGTAATCATCCCCCACCCATAGTCAAAATAATACCAAAAATGAGAAATATAAGCAAATCCCTACTCTCAATCCTCCTGGCAGCTGCTCCATTCTCCATGCACGCCCAGTCAGCCTTATACAGCAATGAATTCCCATTGCAAGATGTCAAACTCCTCGACAGCCGTTTCAAGGATGCCATGAACCTTAACGTAGAAACCCTACTCAGCTACGACACCGACCGCCTCCTCGCTCCATATTTCAAGGAAGCCGGACTTCAGCCGAAAGGGGAGGACTTTACTAACTGGGAAGGTCTTGACGGACATGTAGGTGGCCATTATCTCTCTGCACTTGCAATCCACTATGCCGCCACCGGCGATCAGCGTCTTAAAGATCGCCTTGATTACATGCTCTCACAACTCGCCCTTTGTGCCGCTGCACGAAATGACGGCTATATAGGTGGCGTTCCCAATGGCGATGTCCTCTGGGAAGAGATCCGGAAGGGAAACGGTGGAAAGGTTTGGGACTATTGGGTGCCATGGTATAATGTCCACAAGATGTATGCCGGTTTGCGTGATGCTTACGTCTACACCGGTTCGAAGGTAGGTCTTAATCTATTCCTTAATCTCTGTGATTGGGGTGCCGATCTCATCTCAAACCTCTCTGATGAGCAAATGGAAGGTATGCTTGGCAATGAATTCGGAGGTATGAACGAAGTCTTTGCTGACGCATATGCACTTACTGGAAAAGAAAAATATCTTACAGCTGCAAAGCGTTTCACCCATCACGCTCTTTATGACAATCTCCACAATGGCGTTGATAAACTCGATAATATGCACGCTAATACACAGGTGCCTAAGGTCATAGGTTATCAGCGAGTATCAGAGGTCTCTGGCGATGAAGACTACCATAAGACTGCTGATTTCTTCTGGGATACTGTTGTCAACAACCGTTCTCTCTCATTTGGCGGCAACAGTCGCCGTGAACACTTTGCATCTGCTGCCGATGCCAAGAGCTATGTTGATGACCGTGAGGGCCCGGAATCTTGCAACACCAACAACATGATGAAGTTGACAGAAGGTTTGTTCCGCATGAATCCGGATGCTAAATATGCAGACTTCTACGAACGTGCTGTCTACAACCATATCCTTTCCACCCAACACCCGGAGCATGGTGGATATGTCTACTTCACTCCAGCCCGTCCAGGTCACTACCGAGTATATTCACAACCGAACAGCGCAATGTGGTGTTGTGTTGGTACGGGTATGGAAAACCATGGCAAATACGGTCAGTTCATCTATACTCACGAAGGGGATTCACTTTGGGTCAATCTCTTCATCCCATCCCAACTCAATTGGAATGACAAGGGCATAAAACTTACCCAAACCAATAATTTCCCTGAGGAAGAAGCCACTAAATTAGTGGTCAACGTCGATAATCCAAGCACCTTCACACTCAATCTACGCCATCCTGGATGGTGCAATAATCCTGTGGTGAAAGTAAATGGAAAGAAAGTGAATGTGAAGTCAAATCCTTCCTCTTACATTGCTCTCAATCGTGAATGGAAAGATGGCGATGTGGTAGAAATGTCACTCCCAATGCATATGGAAATCGAAGAACTTAACTATCTTCCCAACTATGTAAGCATTATGCATGGTCCAATTGTGCTTGGTGCTAAATATCAAGGTGATGAACCATTGCCTGGACTTGTAGCTGGTGATCATCGTTGGGGTCATATTGCCGGAGGTCCGCTCGTATCTGTTTTTGACACTCCACTGCTTATAGGCGATCGTAAGGCTTTGACCAGAAAACTCAATGCCCTTAAACCGGACCAAAATGGCAAGATGATCTATACCGTATCCGGCCTATTTGAAAATGGAGGGAAAGATGTCGTTCTCGAACCATTCAACGGAATCCATGATTCTCGCTATACACTCTATTTCCTTTCGATGTCGCCAAAGGAATATGCGTCTTATCAACAGGATGCACGCCGCGACGAAGAAATGAAACTTGCCCTTGATGCTCGCACCGTCGACGCAGTCAACACTGGCGAACAGCAACCCGAAGCCGACCATCAGATGAAATCTGAAAGATCTGCCAGCGGCAACTTCAACGGCGAACCTTGGCGCGATGCTTCCAACGGAGGCTACTTCTCCTATATTATGAATACCGGCGACCGCGATGACCTGACTCTCAGAGTAAGATATTGGGGCAATGAAAATGGTATCGGCAATATGTCAATTCTTGTGGATGACACCCCACTCGCTTCCGTAGACAATGTAGGCAAATGGAACAAAAACGGTTTCGTAGAAGAGGAATATCAGATACCTTCGGAACTTATCAAAGGAAAGAATACCGTAAATGTTAAGTTCCAGACTGAAAAGAACAAGGCATCAGGAGGCATCTACCACATCCGCCTACTGCATCCTTAAAAAGCAGCATGCGTCCCAAAGAAGAGTTGGCCCCAACAACCCTAAAGTGGGAATGAAGACCAAGTCAAAAAAAGTAGTAAGCGCACTCCGTGCGCGTCCCACAGCGTCAAAAACGTAATAAAGCATGCTCCGCATGCGTCCCGCCAAGTCCAAAAGATACAACAAAGCCGATGCTTTTTTGAGCATCGGCTTTGTTTATTAAAAAAATTAAAAATCAATTCTTTCGATTCTCTACATCATCATTAGCAATAGATTTATTAGTCTTCTTAACAGAAGCATTAAGCGACCCAAACCGATAGCTAACCGAAAGACTAAAATAATTAGCAGAATTATAATTATAATATCTATTGTAGCCCGTATAGCCTGAATTTCGTGGACTTGAATCCGATATGCGGATCGCATGCCCAAATGGATTTTGTATGCTAAGAGAGGCATTAAGCCTCTTTTCCTTTAGGAATGATTTATCAAAAGAAAGGCCATAGTTTAATTGATTGCTAAAGGAAGTATTGTCAACGCTATATAGGTCTGGAGTAGATCGGTAAACGTGTACATAGCCTGTGATGGCAAGATCCAATGGAAGACGCTGACGAACCCTAAAAAATGCGTATCCTCCCCATCCTGAAGTCTTAAGATTCAGTGATGGATTCGACTTGTCGGCATAGTTAATATTGGCATTTAGCATAAAGGAGGTCTTACTCCAAGGAGTATAGTTCATCCAGATTGCTATGTTAAACCATTTGTTGTGTCCCGAATTTGCGTAAGTGGACTTTGTGATGTCTCCGGGGAGCAATTCCCTGACAGAAATCACGGCATTGTTCATGAAACTATAGGATGTGCCAAAATCAAGGCTGAATTTGCGGCCTATCAAATTATAGTTGAGGTCAATCGATTGGTGACGCGACGAACCCAAATCCGGGTTTCCCGATGATATGGATGTGGGACTCTCTACAACTGCCGGATTCAACTGGCTGATGCCCGGGCGGTTGATACGAGTGGAATACGATAACTTCAATGTGTTGGCATCATTGATATCGTAAGAGATAGCCGCATTCGGCACCCAGTCATTCAGATTGCTGCTGAATGGATCATTGCTTCCATCACGATATTTGGCCGACAAGTGAGAATATTCATACCTTATGCCGGCTCGGGCTCCGATCTTCTTCCATTTCAGACGGTAGTCAAAATATACAGCAAATACTTGCGTATTGTGTGTAAAATCGGAATGCAACTGCTGATAATTGAAATAATCTTGGTCGTTGATGGAATGGTTGTTGCGGTTGATATATTTCATGCCGACATCAAACTTGTTGATATCGTTGATTGGACGTGTCCAGTCAAACTGGCCTGTATGCTCAATAAAGTCAAGGGTAAAGTCGTTGGATGTGCCGGTGTAGGGTACAGGCATATTCAATTCATCCTCATATTCGGAAATGCTATGTTGCCTCTGGTTGGTTGATGAAACTCTATAAGATAGGGTAAGAGATTCACCCTTCTTTCGAGTCGAGCGTTGATAGTTGAAACTTCCATCTATGTCAAAATAACTATTGGGGTCTGAGGTGTAGTTGTTATAGTATGAGTATAAAAGGTCTCCGTTGTCATTTGTCATGGAGTTAAATGCCCTTGATTTGCTCTTCAAGGAATAAGTGTATCCATTGAATTCTGCAGTAAACAGATTTAAAGTATCCAACTCAAGGCTTCCCTCAACTCCGAAATATGCAAAATTTCCATGACTGTCTCCCGTGCTTTCAGAACGCATTTCATTTCCGGAATCCTCATATTTCATCAGAGATTCAGACCTATTCTTGTTTTTTCTTCTTGACATGTTGGAATAACCGCCATAACCAGATAGATTGACCTTGTCTATCTGGGTCTGCAACCATGCGCTTCCCGACGGGTAGTCATCATATCTCGAATATGATAGTCTGACATTTCCCATCACTCCCTTGATGACAGTATTTTCCATTGTGACGATATTGAGGATGGCCGTTGTCCCCTCAGCATCTTCGCGTGCTCCGGGATCGGTAATCACCTCAATTTTCTTGATCATAGAGGCCGGTAATGCCTTGAAAATATCCTTTGCATTGCGGGAAAACGAATTGTTCGGACGTCCGTTCTTGTACACCTTGAAGTCTGTAGAGCCCTTTATTTTTATAGTGCCATCAGGATCAACGCTGACAAGCGGCACCTTTTTCAATATCTCATCCAGTTGAGAAGTCTTTGATTCTTCATCTGCTTGCACATCATATCCAATACGGTCTATTTCCTTGCTGACAAGCGGACGTTGGGCAGTCACTACAACTTCCTGGAGAAGATTACTCTGCTCTGTCAGAACGATGGTGCCAAGATCGATAGTTGGTTTTTCCTTGCTGATGGCTATGTCTTTATTATATGCTTGTTTCCCAAACGAAAGAACATTGACCCTATATCCTCCCTCATCGGGAAGTTTTATTGAGAAATATCCGTTTTCATCTGCTGTGCCGGAGACTTTAGGCTTTACTGTGTCTGATAGCTGGTAGATCCTCAATGTTGCGAAACCCTCCGGTTCCCCAATAGAATCACACACAGTTCCTTTTACATAATAATTCTGACCATATGCTGAAAATGTAATGGCGATCGTAAGCAACGACAATACAATCTTTCTTAAAGTTGTCATTTTGTTTTGGGCGTTAGTTATTGAAGTGGTTTAATCGTATTTTTTTCTATATAGACGAAGCAGAGGATAATATATTACCAAAAATGACAATAATTTGTCCATTTTTTAACAATTATTATGATAATGGGCCTAAAAAAGTAACAGTTCAACTATTTTATGAGTAGTTTCCTCGCCAAAAAAGCCCCATCTCACATTGTCATCATGAGATGGGGATAAAGAGTCTAAGTTTTCTGATAGAGAGTATCTATTATCATTAGAATATCACTTGGAGGCGAGCCTCAATTGTATTTACGTGTCGGCTTGGCAGAAGTCCTTCCACTATTCTGTCGTGGACAGTTGTGTATGAATAGCGGAGTCGAGCAAGCATCCAGGAATTGATATAATAATTGAGTGTGCAATTGACATCGTGCATTACTCCTCCATGGATTCCTGCTTTCTTATCTGATGCCCCTGTATAGTTATAGCCAAGTGCCAATTCGAGTGAGCCTTTGCCAGGTGTGGCTACCCCTGCATCTGCATGTGAATAGTTATATTTATTGCCGATAAGAAGGGTGCGGAAAATTCCATATACACCATGTGCCTGATAGTTGTGAAGTCCATCTTTGCGTGCCACGTTCATATAGTAGTATTGAGATTCAACTGCAATACGGTTTTTGATTAGAAGGAATTCCGGAGTCATTTTGAAGAGTCCTTTTGCATTGTCGATGTTTGCTACAAGGAGAGGTACTTTAGAAACCCGACTTGGGAAATTTGCAGAATAATTAAAAGAAGTGTGGTCGTCGGCTGTAGGTTTAGAATAATTGAATGATGCTCCTACTTGGATCACATCCCCGTCATTGTGCTTTGGTCGCCATACAAGTCTGGTCTGAGCTCCCCAAGCCTGTTTGCCTAATACATTGGCATTTTGGGTCATTGCACCGGCTTCTACGAATGCAGAGGTGCCTGCAAAATATTGACCTTTGTCGTAAACCCACATTGCAGCCAATAGTCGTGGGTTGGCATAAAAGAATTCATTGGAGGTAGGTTCTTCATAAGTTTGCTTCATTGAAGAACTTGTCTCTGAATTGAGTCCCCACTGAGGCACGAAGTAGCCCACTCTGACGAGATTTGCCGGGTTGAAGTCGTATTCAAAGTAAGTATCTTTCAATCCCACTTTGCCATATGAAAATCCGACATCGATTTTTGCTTTCCATTTCCCATATGTGAATTTTGCACCAAGGCGAACGTCTGGAATGGCAACTCCATCTACGAATTTTGTGTCGCTTCCTTCGGCGATTCCCTTATTGCCTCCTATATAGAATGCTCCGTCCATAAGGACTCTCCCTGTGGGTTTGAACGATAGTTTTGCAGCCGGAATAGAATCGTCGGCAGTTGCTGAGAAAGCGCAGAGAGAGGAGACTAACAATAATAGTATTGAGTTTTTCATAGCTTAAGGTGTGTTAAAGGTTGCTGCCTCTTATATGATGAGAAGCAGTCGGATATTGAAATCCGGAAACTTAGGTTGATAAATAAGAGCCCATCTCATAAATTTGAGAGCCCCTGGGGTCGCTGGGTTGGAGCGA